>CALKRK010000001.1 GCA_937989675.1 uncultured Arenicella sp.
CTGCGACGCACCGAAATTTTGATGCCTTGAATAAAGCACTCGATCATCATCTAACACCATCAAGTGGCTGCTATTCGAACCAATATCGAATACAGCAACAGGTTGGTCAGAGTTAGCACCTAAAGAGTTCTGAGAACGATAAACACGCTCTAGAGCGTAGGTGTCGATATCCACATAACTTAAAGTTAAGTCTGAGCTCTCAACCAAATCAATATAGTCATCGACAATGCTACGGCGGCAGGCAACCAGTAAAACATCATTTTCAAGTTCGTTTGCAGCCGATGGGCCAATGACTTCGAAATCAAGATTCACTTCATCAATCGGATAAGGAATAAAGTGGAGTGCTTCAATACTAATCTGCTCCTCCAACTCCAACTCCTTAATATCAGCTGGCATACCAAGCACCTTGGTAATTGCATGCGACGATGAAACGGCAACCGCAACCGCATCCCCTTTTGCGCCAGATTGAGTAATCAGGCCATTAAGCGTATCAGCAACAAGGTCCGCATTTGCGATTGCATTTTCAGAGAATGCACCTGCAGGTAATGGAGCAACACCCCACGCCACCACTTTGGGGTTTGCTTTGGAGCCGGCTAATTCAACCAATTTGATTGAATGAGTTCCGATATCGATGCCGATTACTGCCTTAGTTTTTGAGCTAAACAGTTTCAAGAAACCTCCATAAAAACCGCTATTTATATCATTATTATAATTACTTACTTCAAGATTCTAACCAACCCGCGCCAATAATGCCACAATTCTATTTAGGAAATCTATTATTTAATATATGATCGCTTTTGGGTTATTTGAACGAATCGAGTATTTTGAAAAAGTCACACCTCTGGCTATCGCTCACAACACTGCTTAGTGGCGCACTTATGGCCGGCTTCATTATCGTCGGTTTCTTGATCGTTCTATTCAGCCGAGAGCTCCCAGACGCTGCCAGCATTAGAGGCATGGAACTGAAAGTTCCTTTACGCGTTTTTTCCGCCGATGATCTTTTAATTTCCGAGTTTGGAGATGAACGCCGCAAGCCTTTAAGCTACGAAGATATTCCTCAAAACCTAATAAATGCGGTGCTCGCGAGCGAAGATGATGGTTTTTTTGAGCATGGCGGCATCGACATCAAAGGCCTAATTCGCGCCACACTCTCAAACTTCCGTAGCGGCTCATCCGGGCAAGGCGCAAGCACCATTACCATGCAGGTTGCTCGCAACTTTTTTTTGACCCGCGATAAAACCTACACTCGAAAAATAAAAGAAGTCATACTGGCTATTCGTCTGGAACAAAACCTCTCAAAAGAGGAAATTCTCTCGCTCTACATCAACAAAATCTTTCTAGGCCATCGAGCCTATGGGTTTGGTGCTGCAGCTGAAGTTTATTACGATAAGCCGATATACGAGCTATCTTTAGCCGAAATTGCCATGCTCGCCGGACTCCCCAAAGCACCGTCAACGTTCAACCCCTTACGCAATCCAGATCGAGCAATCATTCGACGTAACTATGTTCTAGGTCGCCTAAAAGAGCTGAAACTTATTTCACTCAATGATTATCAAGTCGCAGCCAACGCACCAATAAGCGCCGAGAAACATATCCGCAAAACTGGTCTAGTCGCCCCGCATATCGCCGAGATGGTGCGCGCTCAATTAACCGAGCAATTCGGCGAAGGAGCCTATTGGCAAGGCTTAAACGTCTACACAACCATCGAGTCTGAACAACAAAATGCCGCGGCTAAGGCTCTTAGACGCGGCTTGCAAGCCTATGATCGCCGCCATGGATTTCGCGGTGCTGTTGGCAAAGTGGATCTTGGCAAGTTACAAGAAGCCAATTCCGAGCTTGACGAAGCCTACGAGGCAACACTTAGCACGTACCCGAACAGCCAAGAGCAAATACCAGCCTTAGTACTCGCCTCGGAAGAAAAGTCTGCGCAAGTTTGGACCAGCAACTTTGGCAGCATCGTCTTGCCGCTTGAGAGCTCAACATGGGCCAAGCGCCACAAAACCGCTAATCTGGTCGGCAACAAACCCGAAGCCATGAGCGACATTATTACCGCTGGTGACGTCATATATATACAACCCGATAATGCGGCCGTAAAAAAGAAGATCGACGATCAAGAAGACGAGATCGCCCAAGAAGCCCCCTTGGCATGGCGACTCTCTCAAATCCCTGAGGTCAGCGGAGCACTAATCTCGATGCAGCCGAATACCGGCCGCATTCTCTCACTTATAGGCGGTTACGACTTCTTTTTAAACAAGTACAACCGCGCTGTTCAAAGCATTCGCCAACCCGGGTCGAACATCAAACCATTCATCTACTCGGCAGCGCTGGATCAAGGGTTCACCACAGCCAGCCTGATCAGCGGTGCCCCGATCGTAATTACCGACCCAGCACACGGCACTTTGTGGCGGCCAGAAAATTACAGCGGCAAGTTCTTTGGTCCAACTCGGATGCGAGAGGCGCTTGGCAAATCCATGAACTTAGTATCGATACGACTACTACGCGCGATTGGCATACCCGCTGCTCGTGATTACGTCTCAAGATTTGGTGTCGATATGAACCGCTTTTCTCCAACCCTAACCATGGCGTTAGGCTCCGGAGGAATTACCCCACTCGAAATGCTAAGCGCCTACGGATCACTTGCCAATAGCGGCTACAAAGTCAAACCTTACTTTATCGAAAAAATCACCGACCGCAATGGCGAAATTGTATTCCAAGCACCAAAACCGGAATTCTGCGATGCCTGCTATACGGACTACCTACCAAAGCCTGAGCCTAGCGAGGCTCTCGAAGAGCCACTCTTAGCGACCGATATAGAAGAGAACACAATAGAGCAACCAGAGCCCGTAGACACGGCTGAGGAGCCCAACGAAAATTCAACCGCTGACTTACCAGAGACCTATCAAGCACCGCGAGTCATGTCGCATGCCAATAACTTCTTGACCGTCAGCATGCTCAAAGACGTTGTGCGCCGGGGAACTGCTCGCAAAGCACTGGCCTTGAACAGACAAGACCTGGCTGGCAAAACTGGCACCACAAACGATTATATTGACGCCTGGTTTACCGGATTTAACTCACAAGTTGCCACTACAGTGTGGATTGGCTTTGACAATCCGGCCACCATGGGCCGCGGAGAAGCCGGCAGTGTCGCGGCACTACCCATTTGGGTTGATTATATGAAAACCGGGCTTAAAGGTGTCCCGGAAGACTCAGCAGACGTACCAGAATACATTGAAGAAGCGTTCGTTAATCGTGATACTGGTAAGCGCACCGATGAATTAGATCCAGACGCCATCCCTGAGTTTTTTACTATAGAGGAACTCACACCAGAATACGCTTTAATGCAGTCATTAGACTTAGAGGAAAGCAGCCTCATAGATGCCAACCTAGATGCTGAAGGCAATCCACTGCCAACAGACCCAGAAAACACGGTAGATGAATCATCATTCGATACGCTCGAAAATGAAGAGCTGGATGAAGAGACCTACAGCATAGATCAGGAAGATCGAATCATTGAAACGGAAGAGGAAACGGAAGGCCTGTTCTAAATAAATGTAGGCCTTTCTACTGCCGAGCTCTAATTTTGCCACCAAGCCAAATGCAACATTAATCCGATGCAACGGCTTTTTTACTGACCTTTTTCTTACCGGCTTTCTTTTTCACTGTTTTCTTTTTAGAAGCCTTTTTCTTAGCTTTTTTCTTTACCTTCTTGGTTTCCGATACAACCCAGCGACCACCCTCATAAAACGCCTTCCACCCAGTAGCTTTACCATCTTCTTCGGATTGCACATAAATTTCTTTCGTTTTACGGCTATAACGAATAACCGTTGGCAAGCCATCATCATCGGCCACTGGCGCACTAAACAGATAGGTGTATTTTTTGTCTATCTCATCTTTATGCGGCAAAATTTCAGCCACTAACGGGGCACGAGTTTCACGATTTTTCGGGAAAGCGCTCGCAGCTAAGAAAAGGCCTGACGCACCATCCCTCAGGATGTAATGATCATCTACCTTGAGGCATTTGAGCTCAGGCATAGGCACCGGATCCATTTTTGGCGGAGCCGCCTCACCATTTCTCAATAGCTTGCGCGTGTTCTTGCAGGTATCACTAGTACAACCAAAGTATTTACCAAAGCGCCCATTTTTAAGCTGCATTTCACTGCCACACTTATCGCACTCCAGCACCGGGCCCTCGTAGCCCTTTATCTTAAAAACACCCTCCTCAATCTCAAAGCCAGCGCAATCTGGGTTATTCCCACAAATATGCAACTTGCGCTTCTCATCCAGAAAGTAACTATCCATCGCTGCATTGCAGATCTTGCAGTGATGCTTTTTGATGAGCAGCTTGGCTTCAGCCTCTTCATCCTCATCAACATTAACGGCTTCGTCACCCGGAACCAAATTCATAGTCGATTTGCAACGTTCTTTCGGCGGCAAAGCGTAGCCAGAACAACCTAGAAAAACACCGGTGCTTCCGGTACGCACCTGCATTGGTCGACCACAGGTAGTGCATTCGATATCGGTCTCTGTCGGCATATTCGGCCGCATACCACCATCATCGTCATTTTGCGCTTTTAGCAACGTTTTAGAAAATTCGGTGTAAAAACGGTCCAACAGATCGCGCCACTTCATCTTACCTTTGGCGACGTCATCTAAGCGATCCTCCATGTTCGCTGTGAAATCGTAGTCCATCAGATCTGTAAAACTCTCGACCAAACGCTCGGTAACAATGTCACCCATTTTCTGCGCGTAAAACCGACGCTTTTCTACTTGCACATAGCCTCGATCCTGAATAGTCGAAATAATAGCGGCATACGTCGATGGTCGGCCAATCCCTCTTTTCTCCATCTCTTTAACTAAACTGGCTTCGGTATAACGAGCCGGTGGCTTAGTAAAGTGTTGGGTAGGGATCAGCTTCTCGAGATCTAAAATTTCGCCAACTTTCATGGCTGGTAAAACACCATCATCGTCTTTCTTACTCATCGGCGGCTGCACTTTCTGATAGCCGTCAAACACGATCACGCGACCGCGCGTGCGTAGCTCGTAGTCAGCGGCATTCAGTACAACACTGGTGCTTAGAAATTTAGCCGGCACCATCTGACAAGCTACAAACTGACGCCAAATTAAGGTGTAAAGGCGTTCTGCGTCTCGATCAACATTACTCAGCTGAGTAGGTAATACTGACACATCCGAGGGCCTAATCGCTTCGTGCGCATCTTGCGCACCATCTTTACTTGAGTAAAAGTTTGGTGAATCAGGCATGTATTTTTTGCCGTACTCGTTAGTAATGAAATTGCGGCAATCGGCGATCGCGTCTTTGCTCAAGTTAGTGGAGTCAGTACGCATGTAGGTGATATAGCCAGCTTCATACAAGCGCTGGGCCAGCATCATTGTCTTCTTTACACCAAAGCCCATACGGGTACTCGCAGCTTGCTGCAATGTAGAAGTGATATAGGGCGCAGTTGGTTTCGTTGACGTAGGTCGCTCGTTGATTTCGGCTACTTTGTATTCAGCATCATTCAAATTAGCGATGGCAGCATCAGTGTCATCTTTAGTGAGAGGCTTAAAGTTCTCACCTTTATACTTTCGCACCTCAAAATTAACCGCATCTTTCGCCTTGGTTTTCAGATCGGCAAATAAATCCCAATATTCTTCTGGTATAAACGCACGGATTTCACGTTCACGCTCCACCACCAAACGCAGCGCTACTGATTGCACCCGCCCAGCCGATAGACCTCGGGCTATCTTAGCCCATAATAAAGGTGACACCATATAACCCACCACACGGTCTAAAAATCGACGTGCTTGCTGAGCTTGAACTCTGGCCATATCTACCGGCCCAGGGTTTTCAAAAGCGGCCTGAATAGCGGGCTTCGTTATCTCATTGAACACAACGCGGCGGTAGCGAGCTGGATCGCCACCAATGGCTTCCTGCAAATGCCACGCAATCGCTTCTCCTTCACGGTCCATATCCGTCGCGAGATAGATTACATCGGCATCTTTGGCAAGCTTAACCAGTTCATCAACAACCTTTTCTTTTCCGGGAAGTATCTCGTAGCGGGCTTCCCAGTCTCGTTCAGGGTTGATTCCCATTCGCCGAATAAGTTGCTCTTTGCTCTTCTTCTGTCGATGAATTACTTTTTCTTCGGGTGACAGCTTACGTGTAATAGCAGCTTGGCGAGCACGCTCCTTGGTATCCACAGGCTTTTTATCGCCCCCACTAGTAGGTAGGTCACGTATATGCCCGACGCTTGATTTGACAATGTAATCGCTGCCAAGATATTTGTTGATCGTTTTCGCCTTTGCTGGCGATTCCACGATAACTAAGGATTTACCCATTATGTTTCACTAACTATTTTGATTGTTTTTACCCGCTCTCAACCCATCACCGCGCCTACAACCTCTCTTCGCAGACCTTTAGATAAGCAGCGAGGCGCTTTAACCATTGCAATTATGGGCCCCCAAAGCAGGCAGTATCCACATTATGCGGTATGCCCGCAAGCGCTAGTGAATAACAGGAATCAAATCTTCGCTAACAACAACCTCTGCCCAATCGGCAATATCTGAAAAACCAGGTTGATTACTTAACACCATCAAGACGACCCATTTAACATGGTCTAAGTTAACATCGGCTGAATCAAGCGCCATCACCCGATCAATAACCATTTCACGCGAAAACTGATCCAAAACGCCAACATTGACCAACTTAGTAAGTAGGGACAAGCCCGTTTTTTGCAAGCGTTCGGTTTCATCCTGAGTGTAAAACCTTAGCGAACCGGGAGCATGCGCCTGAGTTTGAGATTCACCGTTTTCACAAATGTCCAACAAGCCCTCAAGCCAAACAAATGCCTTCTCGATTTCTTCGTTAGGAAAACCAGCACCAGCCAACTCCTGAGCTAAATCATCTTGACCGGGGTCAAAATCAACGCCATCAACGATGTAATTCTCGAAGAGATAAATCAAGACTTCCAACATATCTTCTTTCATTCTTGCCTCACCATTCTTGCCTAATATAGTCGCTAGTCAGTGAAAGAGGTTTATCGTCTTGGATAAATACGTTAATCAAATAAATATCAACCTAAGTTAACGTACCCACCATCCGCCGCAACGGCGATGGCTCCTTCCAATTCAAGTGTTATTAGCATGGATGAAACTTTAGCTGCCGTCAATCCACTTGCAAAAATTATCTGGTCTGCCGATGTCGAAGTAGCACCTATGAAACGCAATAATTCGCGATTCTCGAACCCCGAGTGATCAACATCCAAGCCGTCAGTGCAGGCTTGACAAACGACCTGCTCAGATATCGACAATGCCAATTCGTCAGACAAACAATGCAGCACATCTGTGGTGTCTTGCACTAAAGCCGCACCCTGCTGAATCAATCGGTGTGATCCTTTATATGACGCGCTGACAGCTGGCCCGGGAACGACCATTACGTCTCGCCCCTGCTCGGTCGCCAATCTGGCGGTAATCAACGTACCACTGCGCTGCGCAGCCTCCACAATAACCACTCCCAATGACAAGCCGCTAACAATTCGATTCCTCTGCGGGAAGGTCGCTTTATTCGCCACAAACCCAAGCGGGTATTCCGACAGAATCAACCCTTGCGCAGCTAGCCGTTCATGCAGTTTACGATGTCGAGCAGGATAAATTTGATCTAGCCCACCACCCATAACAGCGATACTCTTACCATCACTCTGCAAGGCGGCTTGATGCGCCGCACCGTCGATACCTAGAGCCATCCCACTGGTCACAACTACCCCAAGTTGCGCCAACTGAGAACTAATAGAGCCCGCCACCTTCAAACCAATCGGTGTAGGTCTTCGCGCCCCGACAATAGCAATTGACGGGTCCTCGAGAAGCCTGAGATCACCAATAGCGAATAACACCAAGGGTGGGTCGTGAATTTCTTTCAATAGGGTTGGGTATAGGCGGTTGGTAAATTCGATCAAATGATGATTTGGCTGCGCCAACCAATCGAGGTCTCGCTGAACATCGCTGGCACGCACACCAACCACTTGAGTTTTCGGCTTCTTCTTAAGACACGCCTGTACGCTCTCTGAAGACGCTGCAAAGAGGTCTGGTGGCGTCTTAAAGCTCTCAATCAGTAAAATTTTCTGACGCGTTGACCAGCGCCGGTCACGCACTAAACGGCACCAACCATCTAAAAACACTTCCCTTTTCACTTCTAAGACCCTCCATGGCCAAGTAATTTGCGAAACGACTTAATTCAAGAATCTATAAAATAACAATATCCCCGTCACGAGACAACCGAACAATTGTCTCGTGCCTTTTGAATTAGACTTGCAGCTCTCAATCCGCGTTCGGGCTTACCAACACATCACCGGGCTGAACTTGACGATTAGAATCAGTCACCAATGCATAGCTCACTTTATTAAAGGTGCGAAACACCATCGCTAAACCAATGCGCTCTTCAGGGATAGCGTAGTTCTCTCCCGTCATAGGGTCTTTTTTCGGTTTGGACTGACTCTTAATTCGAAACACATCACCTGCTTGCACTCCTTCTCGCTCACCAAGATTCACGGCAATCACTGATAGCGCGCCTAGCTCGGTTGCTCGATTTGGAGTCTCCAATATAACCCCTCGAATCTCATCATTTTCCGGTGCCTTTGGAAAAAAGAATGGCGCTGCTTCTTTCTTATATATAGGTCGCAAGCGATCGCGAATAGTGGCATCTTCATAAGCGCGAGTAAGCACCAACCGAGAAGGGTCACCGTATTTAAGCATATTAGCATCGCCAACATGCACAGCCTCCCAACCCAAATTTTCCTTACTAACAGGGTCAACGAAATGGCGACCTGGGCGGAAGACACGATACTCAACCGCTTCTTCATCCAAAATTCCGCGTGCGTAAAACTTGTCGTACATACCCATTAACAGGCGGTTATCAAAACCATCGACGACATAGCCTGCATTCTTTAGCTCATTTTCATCCGTGACTAATGGAGAATTGATATAAGCAGAAATAGCACCTGGGTCAACAACCGGAATCGCATCAGAATAGTCGATCGAGCGCGGCGTTGGTGAAAGCTTAACTGTTTCACGGCGCAATGTTTTTAACACCGGGCGACCATCAACAAACGTCATCACCAATACATCGCCAGGGTAAATAAGGTCAGGATTCTCAACTTGTGGGTTCCCTTGCCATACCTCTGGCCAACGCCATGGGTCTCGCAGGAACTTTCCGGAGATATCCCATAGAGTATCGCCGTCCACCACTGTGTAGCGATCTGGGTATGAATCATTCAGTATCGGGTTATCCGCAGCGATACTGATACTGGCACCTAAAAGCAGCCCTATGACCACTCCCCTTAGCATTTTTCTTAACATAGCGCGTGCGCCGTCCAAACGTCGATTTAATTTAGTTATTGTCATTCTGTTTTGACCAGCTGGTTAGGCAATGGGTTTGCATGGCAACTAGCTTACTAATAACGCATAATACGCGTATCCAGAAGCATACTCAATTGGCAAATAATACTGCTTATTTAGTATGTTACGCAAACAATGTAGAATACAGTTTACGTTATTTTTGCACGAAACTGTAACCAAAATTAGAGATTAGTGCCCGCAAATGGCAATTTTAGAAATTTTAGTCTATCCCGATGAGCGGTTACGCACGGTCGCCAAGCCTGTAAAAACGGTCGACGATGACATCCGAAAGCTAGTGCAAGACATGCAAGAAACCATGATTAGCGCCAATGGCATTGGCCTTGCCGCAACGCAGGTGAACGTGCACAAACAAGTCATCGTGATGGATTTATCCGAGGAGCGCAACGACCCAATTGTGCTGATCAACCCCACAATCATTGAGCGCGATGGTGAGCAGATAGCCGATGAGGGCTGTTTATCAGTTCCGGAATATTATGCGCCAGTCAAGCGAGCCGAAAGCGTCAAGATCACAGCGCTGGACGAGCAGGGTGAGATTTTCGAACTTGAGGCCGACGGCCTACTTGCTGTGTGCATACAACATGAGATGGACCACTTGGCTGGCAAAGTATTTGTCGATTACCTGTCGCGGTTAAAGCAAGACCGGGTACGGAAAAAACTCGTCAAACGCGCGCGCGGTTAAAAACTTCAGCTAAAGCCTTAACATGAATATTCTTTTTGCAGGTACGCCGGAGTTTGCTGTCGCTCCGCTAAAGGCTTTGGCCAAATCGCATCACATTGTCGGTGTGTACACACAACCAGACAGAAAAGCCGGGCGCGGTAAAAAGCTAACGCCACCGCCAGTAAAGGTATACGCAGAGTCGATAGACGCACCAGTCTTCCAACCAACGAGCCTGAAAGATCAAGCAGACCATATTCGCGCGCTAAACGCGGATGTGATGGTCGTTGTCGCCTACGGCATGTTATTGCCTCAGACCATCCTCGATATTCCGCCACTTGGTTGCATTAATATTCATGCCTCCCTGTTGCCTCGATGGCGCGGAGCAGCACCGATTCAGCGCGCCATTGAAGCGGGCGATGCGCAAACCGGGGTAAGCATCATGCGTATGGAACTGGGCCTCGATACTGGGCCCGTTTTTCAAATGCTGTCAACCGACATCAGCCAAACTGATACAGCCGAAAGCTTGCACGACAAACTAGCTGCACTGGGCGCTCAAGGCATTGTAGAAACGCTGACTGCGTTAGAAGACGACCCCACGCTCGAACCCATCGCCCAAGATGATTCGCAATCGACTTACGCCAAAAAAATCAGCAAGAGCGAAGCCGAAATAGATTGGTCACAATCAGCCGATCATATCGAACGAAAATTACGCGCTTTTGTTCCGTGGCCAGGTTGTCAGACGCACCACCAAGGAACAAGGCTGCGCGTATGGCAAGCTTCCGTCATAACACAAACCTCACCAGCCAAGCCCGGCCAAATCGTCGATACTAGTGATTCCGGCGTCTGCGTTGCTTGTGGAAACGGAACAATACGCCTTGAAGTCCTGCAACGCGACGGCAGCCGAGCGCTACCATTCAAAGAGTTCCGTAACGGTTACGATCTCAAAATCCATGACCACTTTGTTTAAGGAACAGAAATACTGAATGGCTACCCGGCTAAACACTCGCGCCGCCGCCGCTAAACTAAGCTGGCAGATCATCGATAAAGGCGTATCGCTTGACGCGGCCATAACCACGCACTTCGAGACAACGGATGCTTCCGCGCAGGACAGAGGCTTCACACAAGAGCTGGTTTATGGTGTTTGTCGCTGGTATGGCGAACTTGATGCGGTCGCAAAGCAACTTCTAAAGTCACCAATACGCAATAAAGATCGAGTCATACATTTTGTACTGTTAGTCGGGCTCTATCAATTAAGAAAATTAGAAACCGCCGAACATGCCGCCGTGGGCGAAACCGTATCGGCTTGCAAACAGTTGAATAAGCAATGGGCCAAAAACTTAATCAACGGCTGCCTAAGAACCTATCAACGCAACCCGATTGAGCTACCCGGCGATCAAAACCGCCTAAGTCACCCCGATTGGATTCGCGAGGCTATCGAAAATGCCTGGCCAGAACACGCAACTAGCATATTTGTCGCGAACAATAAGAGACCACCGATGTGCTTACGCGTAAACCAAATGTTCAGTGATCGAGCAAACTACCTTGCTCAATTGAACGACGTCGATATACCAGCAGCGGCTGATCCAAATACCGGCAACGGCATTATTTTAGACCAACCCTGCCCGGTTACGCAGCTGCCTAACTTCGACCAAGGTGCCTGCTCGGTTCAAGATACAGCCGCGCAAATAGCAGCTGAACTGCTAGCACCTGCGCCAGGTATGACAGTCTTGGACGCCTGCGCTGCCCCCGGCGGCAAAACGGCGCATCTGTTAGAACAATGCAATAATAGACTTGATATGGACGCGCTGGATATCTCTGAACGCCGCTGCGAGCAACTTCATGCAACTCTTGCTAGACTCAAACTAAACGCCAACGTTTACGCCGCTGATGCTGCTGTAAGATCCAGCTGGGCTGTGCCAACAGCTGGCTATGATCGAATTTTGATTGACGCACCCTGCAGCGGATTAGGCGTAATCCGACGCCACCCTGATATAAAGCACCATCGGCGACCAAGTGACATCGACTCATTGATAAGCATTCAAGCCAAACTACTTGACCAGCTTTGGCCTTTACTCAAACCGAATGGTCAACTACTTTACACAACTTGCTCGATCTTACCCGATGAAAACATTGAACAAATCAGACGATTTATAGCACTGCAAAACGATGCTATGCTGACACCGTTATCGCATCCGAATGCGATTTCACTCGAGTACGGTGCCCAAACACTGCCTGGCGTCAATGGGATGGATGGGTTTTACTATTGCTTGCTGGAGAAGAAAGCCCATTAATACACGGTTTGCCAACACGATATCAAATAGGGTTCTGCCACGTTATTGGCGGTCAACCGTATTCGCATTTATCCTATTGATATTGAGTCCGTCAAACGCAGTCGGCGTTGGTATCGAATACGGTACTGGCAATTTGAATATCGCCTTGTCCGACAATGTCGAACAAGCTATCAATAATGGCGTTGAACTTACCTTTATCTGCGAATTCGCAATGATTAGTCAGTTTCTATTCGTCAAATGGCCAGAGCAGTTAAAAAGCCATCATTTCATCGTCAAGCACCACGCTCTTTCCAATAGCTACTTAGTCAGCGATGAAACCGACAAAACCCCGAAAATCTTTCGCTCTACCACCGACACAATGAACCACATTGCCTCCGAGGCATTAAAGCTGTTTGCTAGCTATCAGTCGAGTGACACACCCTATCAAATGCGTTTTAGGCTTAGCAAATATGACTTACCTGCACCGATGCGGCTAAACGCATTTGTCTCTAGTGACTGGGACCTAAATACGGGTTGGAACAAATGGCAATCCGCACGATAATTAAAAAAATTTCCTCGCCGGGGCCGGTCATCGCGGTTTGTGCATTGTTACTCGCTGCACTTTGCTTTGTCATCGTCAAATCTCTCAGCGACGAAGCATCTGGACGACTGCAGTTTTGGATCACTCTGCTGGGCAGCGTCGGCATTGCTATTCTAGTTTTCTTCCTAATTACCAACTGCTACTCTCTCTTTAGACAATTTCGACGCAACGAAATCGGCTCCCGGCTCACCTCAAAATTGGTGATCATATTTCTGTTTCTGACTGTCATCCCTTTTTCGCTCATTTATTACTTCGCTATTCAGTTTTTAAACAAAGGCGTAGACAGCTGGTTCGACGTACGCATCGAGCAAACTGTGAAGGACTCTTTGCTGTTAAGTAAAACAGCGTTGGAGGGGATAAAAGAAGAGCTTACCATCGAAGTCGAAGACATCGCTAAGAATCTCGGCAAGAATATCAGCGATGGCAACTTGCTTAGAACTCTTGATGAGATCCGCATATTACAGACTTACACCGAGTTATCTTTGTACTCAGACGACGGTCGTGTAGTGGCCTTTTCGCGCGACGATTCAGCCGAAATATTGCCCGATGCACCAGACGACGAAGTATTCGCTGAACTTCGCCTAAATCAAACTTACACACTGCTCGAACCTATCTCTGAGAATACCCTACAGTTCAGAATTGTGGCGCCAGTTGGTGTAGACGATTTAGGCGGCAGCTTCTTTGTATTGCAAGCCATTAAGGTGCTGCCCTTACGATACGCCACACTGACTGAGAGCGTGGAAAGCGCTAACAGCCAATACGCACAAATGGTGTTTGCGCGCGGCCCTCTTAAGTTTAGTTTAATTGTCACGCTTAGCTTGATATCACTGGCCAGCTTATTGTTCTCAATGCTCACAGCCGTATACTTATCACGTCGATTGGTTGCCCCTATTTCCAATTTAGCCGCTGGCACACAAAAAATTGCCGAAGGTGATTATGGCTCCCAACTACCAGTCACCACTACTGATGAACTGGGCATACTGACTCAATCGTTCAACAATATGAGCAGTAAGGTGAGTGATGCGCAGCAGGCCGCACTTGCCAGCCAAACGGAAACTGAGCAACAAAAAGGCTACCTTGAAGCGGTGCTCACCAATCTTTCGTCGGGCGTATTTTCATTCGACGAGCATAAAACACTGCAGATCTCTAATAGCGCCGCCACAGACATTCTTGGCCTTAATCGCACGAGCATGCTGGATAAATCCATACAGTCTCTTATTAGTGAAAACCAGCACACTCAGCAGTTTTTTGAGCTAATTTTGGGAGGCATCGATTCCGGGCAATCAAACTGGCAGGAGGAGATCACTTTGCTTGGCACACATGGCCGACAAATGCTGATTATTCGCGGCACGATATTAAACCGGGCAAGTGATTTGTTTAATCACACGGCCCAAGGGCAAACTGAACCCGCTCAAAAAAGCTACGTTATTGTATTCGACGATGTCACTAATCTGATTCAAGCTCAGCGAGACGCCGCCTGGGGGGAGGTTGCAAGGCGTTTAGCGCACGAAATCAAAAACCCACTCACACCAATTCAACTTTCAGCCGAACGTATCAAACTTAAGTTCTCAGACCAGGTGGACGGAGACTTGCGCGAAACATTAGAAAGAAGCACGCGCACGATCGTGCAACAAGTTGAATCGATGAAAGAGATGGTTAATGCATTCTCCAGCTACGCACAACCGGTACGAGCAAAGTTGCGTGCGCTTAACATTAACCAACTAGTGCGCGACGTAGTAGAGCTTCACACATCGACCCTGACTAACATTCAAGTTACATTGAAGCTGGATGAAGAGCTTCCTGAAATCAAAGCCAACGCATCAGCGCTTAGACAAGTACTGAACAACCTTGTCATCAATGCCAGCCATGCTTTAGAAGGCAAACAAAACGCCGAGCTCGAGATACGTACCCACATTGCTGCAAAAATCACCGGTGAATACATAGACTTAGTTGTTGAAGATAACGGCGAAGGCATACCCACCGACATTCGAGAATCACTATTTGACCCATACGTAAGTTCAAAAGCAAAGGGGTCGGGCCTGGGCTTAGCAATCGTTAAACGCATTGTTGAAGAGCACAGCGGCTCGGTCTGGACACGGGTTAGCCACCTCGGCGGTGCGGCAATGCATATCCGTTTGCCGATCAATGCAATGCAAACCTATCGTGGCAATCGCATTCAAAATACATTACATTCAGACGACGCCCTTGAACAAACGGGCGCATCGGAAAAACCTTCAACCCTCAGCTAAACAACCTCTGGGCGATCATTACTGATGACAAAGTCTAAAGCGCACATACTCGTTGTCGATGACGAACCGGATATCCGTAACATTCTGCAAGACATCTTGCAGGATGAAGGGTATACCGTCAGCTTAGCTGAGAACGCCGAACAAGCCCGCATTCGATTCAAAGAAGATCAACCCAATTTGGTGTTGCTCGATATTTGGATGCCTAAAGAAGATGGAATATCGGTGTTAAAACACTGGGTTGAAACGGCACAGCTTGATAGCACGCCAGTGGTCATGATTTCCGGCCATGGTACGGTTGAAAATGCGGTTGAAGCGGTCAAATTAGGTGCGTATGACTTTCTTGAAAAGCCGCTCTCCACTGGCAAATTATTACTCAGTGTTGAACGCGGCCTAGAGAACGCCACGCTACGAGAGGAAAACAAGCAACTTAAATCTCGCTTGAAATATAACTCGCCGATGATTTCCAATTCGGACGCCAGTCGCGAGTTGTTGCGCCATATTCAGTTATTAGGCCCAACCGACAGCTGGGTCTTTATCACCGGTGAATCCGGTGTCGGCAAAAGATTGGTTGCTCAAAAAGTACATGAAAACAGCCCTCGCGCAGAAGCCAGCTTTGTCGAATTAAACCTCGCCGCCATGCCAAGCGACAGCGTCGCACAAGCCTTATTTGGCAGTGAAGTCGATGGCAAAGTGGTGCTTGGCCGATTCGAAGAAGCCAAAGGCGGCACACTCTTTATCAATGAGGTGCTTGGTTTGACTCTCGAAACTCAAAACAAATTGCTTAGCGCACTTCAAGAGCGTCAATTTTTACGACTGGGTGGCAGCGAGTATACTGAACTCGATGTGCGAGTTATTGTCACCACCAGCGGCAACCCGCAAAAGGCGGTTAACGATGGCAGCTTTCGTGAAGATCTTTACTACCGTTTAAACGTGATCCCCATTCAGGTTCCTTCCTTGCGTCAAAGACGGCGAGATTTACCTGAATTAATTGAGCTTTTTATCGAAGACATCGTCAATAAAAATCAGTTAACCAGGCCCGAGTTTGACAAAGAAGCCGTTGAGGCGTTGGTGAACTACAATTGGCCAGGTAATGTCCGGCAGCTGCAAAACGTAATACAACGGCTCTTGATATTAAGTGGTGGCTCTGAAATCACCGTTAACGATGTAAGCTCCGCGTTAGATGGCGATATGGGCATGCACAAGCGCTCGAACGCCTTGCCTGACTACTTCGAAGGCGATATGCGTAAAGCCAAAGAAGCCTTCGAGAAAGCCTACTTGAGTTACCATCTCGGTACGGTTGATGGCAATGTCAGTGCGTTGGCCAAGAAAGTAGGCTTGGAACGCACCCATTTATATCGCAAACTTAAAAGTCTAGATATTAGCGCTCGCGACGCAAAATAAATTTCACATGAAAATTCTAATTCTTGGAGCAAGCCAAGTTGGAGGGTCCATCGCCGAGGTGCTGGTTGGTGAGGAAAATGACGTCACCATTGTCGATGTAGACAAGCAGGCCTTGCACCAATTGCAGAATCGCCTAGATATTCGGACTGTCGCTGGGAACGCGGCCTACCCGTCTGTATTAAGGGCCGCTGGTGCGGAAGACGCCTCACTGGTCTTGGCCGTCACTAATAATGACGAAGTGAATTTGGTAGCCTGCCAAATCGCCGATGCCTTTTTTTCTACGCCAACAAAAATTGCACGCTTACGCTCTAAGGAATACTTAAACAACCCAGCGTTGTTTAAAAACGATTCAGGCTTCAAAGTTGACCATGTTATTTCGCCTGAAGTAATTGTACGCGATCATATTACTCGGCTAATTGAATTCCCAGGAGCGCTGCAAGTACTCGATTTTGCCGACGGCTTAGTACAACTAGTGGGGGTCAAAGCGGTCAAAGGTGGAGCCCTCATCGACTGCCCGCTGACAGAACTGAAAGAGCACATGCCTGGCATTGAGACGCGCGTGGCGGCAATCTACCGAGACCATGAAGTCATCACGCCGAAGTCCGAAACCATCATCAAAGAACGTGACGAAGTATTTTTTGTGGCTGCACGCGAACACATTCGCCAAGTCATGAAGGAAATGCGTGGCAAAAGCGACAAAACCAAGCGTATATTTATCGCCGGCGGCGGCAACATCGGCTTGAACTTGGCTCGTGAACTCGAGCGCAAAGGCTACAGCGTGAAGTTAATTGAGTTCAATGCCAAACGCGCTGCACAGATAGCCGAATCAGTACGCAATACGATTGTTCTGAATGGCGATGCCGCCGACGCAGGTTTACTACTGCAAGAAAACATTGAAAATGCCGATGTGTTCTGTGCTGTCACCGAACGCGACGAAGTCAATATATTGTCAGCCAACCTCGCCAAACGCTTGGGCGCTAAACGTGTTATGGCATTAGTAAACCGGCCAGCCTATGTTGAACACTTGGATCATCGCGATATTAACGTGGTAATTTCACCGCGAGTTGCCACAATTGGTAGCGTGCTGGCTCACATTCGACGAGGCGATGTAGTCGCAGTTCACTCATTGCGGCGTGGCAAAGCCGAGGCCATTGAGGCCATCGCACACGGCGACGCCAACTCATCAAAGGTCATTGGCAAAGGTGTACGAGAAATCCCCTTTCCGCCAGGCACAGGCGTTGGCGCCATCGTGCGCGACGGCGAGGTAATCATCCCGAGTGTGGACACCGTTATTGAACCCGAAGATCATGTGATCATATTCATGGATAACAAATCTTGCATCGCCGATGTTGAAGCCTTGTTTCAGGTAGCGGTAACGTTTATCTGAGTAACGCGCTCACACTATGCACTATCAAACCGTCCTAAAAATTCTTGGCGTTCTGTTGATCATATTCAGCGTAACCCACCTTACGCCTCTGCTGGTGTCGTATATCTACAACGACGGCAACAGCCTGCCGTTTATGGTGTCGTTTTCAGTCACACTCCTCACAGGCTTGTTGATCTGGGCGCCGGTGCGTAATTGCAAACGCGATCTGCGCTACCGAGATGGCTTTCTGGTGGTGGTATTATTCTGGACCGTACTGGCCAGCTTTGGCGCACTCCCTTTTGTGTTTTCGAGCCAATATTCACTGTCCATCACCAACGCATTTTTTGAATCTATGTCTGGGCTCAGCACTACTGGAGCCACCATACTCACCAACTTAGACTCACTGCCTGAATCCACTCTCTACTATCGCCAGCAGTTACAATGGCTAGGAGGTATGGGTATCGTTGTATTAGCTGTCGCGATCATGCCAATGCTAGGTATTGGGGGTATGCAGCTTTACCGTGCTGAAACACCCGGCCCAATGAAGGACAGTAAACTAACACCGCGAATCACCGAAAGCGCAAAAGCGCTTTGGTATATCTACTTAGGGCTTACGGTGATGTGCTGCGCGGCGTATTGGGTTGCTGGTATGTCGTTGTTTGATGCCATCTGCCACGCTTTTTCAACGGTTGCAATTGGCGGGTTTTCAACACACGACGCCAGCATTGGTTTTTTTGATAACTCCGCAATTGAAATTATTGCGATGTTTTTTATGTTGCTTGCCTCCGCTAACTTCTCCTTACATTTTATCGCTTGGCGTGACCGCTCCTTTAAACCGTATCGCCGAGACAGTGAATACCGGTTTTTTCTTCTCATTCTTCTGCTTGCTGCAATAGTGCTGGTCGGTGCCTTGATTGCCCAAGAGATCTATGCGGACCAGTCACAGGCCTTACGAAAAGGCTTGTTTCACGTTATATCAGTCGTCACCACTACGGGTTACACCTCAGGTGGTTTTGCTTGGTGGCCAGGGGCATTGCCAGTAATGCTGATCTTGTTAAGTTTTATGGGCGGCTGCGCAGGCTCGACTGCGGGTGGAATGAAAGTCATGCGAGTCCAAATGATGTACAAGCAGGGGCGTAAAGAGATCGTCCGCTTAATTCACCCAAATGCCGTACTATCAATCAAATCTGGCAACCAGGTCATTAGCGACCAAATCATCAGCACGGTAACCGCATTTTTCTCAATGTACATCTTGTGTTATGCAGTGACCGGTTTCGCTTTAAGTGCGGTGGGCTTAGATTGGGTAACGGCCTTCTCAGCCTCGGCGGCTTGCTTAAACAACCTTGGCCCAGGGCTTGGCGAGGTTGCATTAAATTACGCAGAAATTAATGACGCGGCGAAGTGGATCCTATCGTTCGCTATGCTGCTAGGTCGATTGGAACTGTTCACTTTGTTAGTGTTATTTACCGCGACATTCTGGAAAGACTAAAGCTTATCTAGCAAACCTAAACAAACAAAAAAGGCCGCAATCGCGGCCTTTTTAATTAGAAAAGCAAGCGCTCTCTAAAAAATTCGACGTTACTTATAAACCGAACCCTTTCTAAAATGTTTAACCAACAAATAGTAAACCACCGCGCGATATTTATTGCGATTTGAACGACCATACGTATCAATAACCGCCTTAATACCTTCATCTAACTTCGGAGTATCTTTCAAACCAAGTTTCTTGATTAAGAAATTTTTCTTAACTCGATCCAACTCTTTGGGATCACCAGCAGAAACTGTACATGCATCTGAGTTATATATGGATGGCCCGCATCCGATCGTTACAGCTGTTAGCAACTTCATGTCTGGTTTCATTCCGCACTTCTTCTCTAGATCGCCTGCATACTTTGCGATCAAATCATCACGCTTGCTCATCAAATTTCTCCAAGATAGTTAGTTAGTGGTCATCCCGCTATGATTGCATCAATGTCTTATTGATGTCGCTCGACATTACCGCAACATCATATAAAAAGGAATGGCTATTTATAAAATTTAACACCTGATGCTTGCTCTTGCGGCGGTCTTGTCTTAAAACGCTTATGAACCCAAAAATATTGCTCAGGATGTGGCCTTATTAGCTTGGCAACCTCCTCATTCATACGCGCGGTATCTTGGCGCTCATCACAGGAAGGAAAACTCTCCAAGGGTTCACACAAAGTTACTTCATACCCCTTGCCCCAAGGTTTGATTTTAGTTCGACAAGGCACCACCAGGGCATCTGTCAACTCAGCAAACTTTCCTAACATCGAATAGGTCGCCGCTTGCTCATAAAAGAACGGAACGAAAACACCTTTGCGCCCAGCATCTTGATCCGGCAGGTAATAAAACGGGTGGCCTTTACGAATCGCGCGAACCAAACTTCGCATTGACGCTTTACGTTCTACCAACTCGCCGCCATAGCGCAAGCGCCCACGCTTAACGATCTCATCAACCAAACCGTTTTTGGCATATTGATACATGGTTAACATCGGCCGCTCCTGTGCAAGACGAAAACCCGCGACATCAAGACTAATAAAATGCGGAGCTAAGATGATTATATTGCGCCCGGAAGCTAAGGCCTGATCATAATGGTCGCGGCCCTGTATCGACACCAATCGATTAAAGCGAGCCTTGGATATCCACCAATGCATCGGCGTGGTGAACAAAGATTGACCCAATAAGCGAAAATGATGGCGATTAATTCGACGGCACTCTGCATCAGATAGTTCTGGAAAACACACTCGAATGTTTTTGAATGCGATGCGTCGCCGGGAAGCGATTAGACAATAGAACATAAGGCCGAGTGACTGACCGAGTAGAGCAATAAGCGGCAGCGGAAGAAAGCTGAACGCACGCATCAAACCCAAACCTAACCAGGTTGGCCAATAACGGGGGCCCAAAAATTGAGTAAGCGGTGTTTTTTGCACGCTAAATTAAACCGTGAATCATGAAATTCGCGGCAGAATAGCATATTGCCGGTAAGTTCTCGCGCCGCAACAAGGTCATAAAGATCACATAACTTTGATAAGATTGGAATCATGAACAGACGACGCTTACTCGCACTTTCTGCTTTGGGCCTTATTGGCGGCACCGCTTGGCTGCGCACTGGCTCTGCAAACAAACCCCAAAAAACCGACGATTCCAGTATGAACGACGCTATCCAACTAGACCCCAACCCATCCATCGTCGAGCCCTTTGAGCTTAGCGAAGAGGAGTGGCAAACGCGCCTTAGCCGAGATGCCTTTTACGTGTTGCGTAAAGAAGGCACAGAACGCCCCTTTACCAGCCCGCTCAATGACGAAAAACGTGATGGAGAATTCGCCTGCGCCGGCTGCGGACTAGTGTTGTTCAATACGGCTCAGAAGTTCGATAGTGGCACCGGCTGGCCAAGCTTTTTCGACATGATCGAAGGGCGTATTGGAACAAAGAAAGATTTTAAACTTCTGCTACCACGCACCGAATACCATTGCGCGCGCTGTGGTGGCCATCAAGGCCATGTCTTTAACGACGGCCCACGACCCACTGGCTTGCGCTATTGCAATAACGGGGTGGCGTTAACTTTCATCCCCGCTTAGACAATCGCAAAGATCATCAAAACGATAAGCGCGCGCTTGCCTAACTCTTATCGTTTTTGAACTAGGCTGCATCCAATGCCTGGCTGATATCGGCGATAATATCGTCGATGTTTTCGATACCAACGGAAATCCGAACCAAGTCAGACGACACGCCAGCTTTGCCCATTTCTTCTTCGTTGAGTTGCCGGTGCGTCGTTGACGCAGGATGACAAGCTAAGGACTTGGCGTCTCCTATGTTAACTAACCTCAAAACCATCTCTAGGGCATCGATAAACCGGGCACCCGCTTCTTCACCGCCTTTAATACCAAAACTCAGTATCCCGGATGCCTTGCCGCCAGAGATCCGCTCGCACACCTCGTTGTAAGGGCTACCCTCTAAAGCGGCATAATTTACCCAAGCCACTTTGTCGTGTGCTTGCAAATAGTCAGCCAGCTTCTCGGCATTTTCACAATGCCGCTCCATGCGCAAACACAATGTTTCCAGGCCTTGTAAAATTTGGAATGCATTCATCGGCGAGAGTGCCGCACCGGTATTTCTCAATGGCACAACACGACACCGCCCAATAAATGCCGCCGGGCCCAGAGCCTCGGTATAAACCACCCCATGATAAGAAGGGTCAGGCTCATTTAGCATCTTGAAACGCTCTTTATTTGCTACCCAATCAAATTTTCCTGAATCTACAATGACGCCGCCAATGGATGTACCATGCCCACCTATATATTTTGTCAGAGAATGAATAACGATATCCGCACCCAGTTCAAAAGGCCGACACAGCACAGGAGTAGCAACGGTATTATCAACGATCAAGGGAATACCATTTGCATGGGCGATCTCGGCTAATTTTTCAATGTCGACCACGTTACCAGCCGGGTTACCAATCGACTCACAAAATACAGCCCGAGTATTTTCGTCAATGGCGCTAGCGAAACCCTCTAAATCATCGGCTTTAACCATACGCGCTTCGACGCCTTGGCGTGGCAATGTGTGTGCGAAAAAATTGTAGGTGCCACCGTACAATTGGCTGGTGCTAACAATATTGCTGCCAACCTCAGTAATGCATTGAATCGCATAAGTGATCGCCGCCATGCCCGATGCAACACACAAGGCAGCAATACCGCCCTCCATAGCGGCAACGCGCTGCTCCAAAACATCCGTTGTCGGATTCATAATACGCGTATAGATATTGCCGGGCACAGCCAAGTTAAAAAGGTCGGCTCCGTGTTGCGTGTCATCGAAAGTGAACGACGTAGTTTGATAAATCGGCACGGCCGCCGCCTTGGTGGTTTCTTCAGAAGTGTAACCGTGATGCAGGGCGAGTGATTCGAGTTTCATGAGCATTACCTTCTAATTTTCGGACATTGACTGCGTTAAGTTTGAACACAGTTTAGCCGATAAAAGAAAACGAATGAACACGCCAATCAATATAGTCCGTGCGCAACAGCACTCACACTAAAAAGCGCCAATAGGGATTAACCTCTACTGCAAGACGCCGAATCTAGAGTTTGCGATGCAACCTAGGCCGGTCAATAGGCGCTCTCGATGGCAGCACGTCATGCGGCACTGAGCTTAGTGCAGTACATTTACGCGCCAGTTCGGCCCTTACTTCATTGCAGATTTCCTGCAGCCGTGGATCAGTTACTTTGTACGCGTTGTCGAAGACTCTAAAGATCACATCCTCGGAATGAACGTCAATAATCGTTCCGTTTTTGCGATAAAGAACGAGCGCGAATTCCGATACCAACGCTAACGTTTTTGCTGACAAGATGTCAGGCTTGATTTCCAGAACAGAAATTGTTGTTTTCATTTGCCTACCCCCCCAGATAAGTAAGCAAATTTAATCATTTTTTAATATTCACCCCAATAGTACATTTGGACTAGTCGTCTTCCTCTCTATTTAAAGCCCTGCGACTCAAGGTAAGCATCCAGCCCCGGCACAGCTTTTTTTACCGCTTGCACATCATGCCATTCATCGATGTCTATCATCGTTGGCAGATGAAGAAAATCAAGTAAGTGTTGGTTTGCACGATCCAGCGTTTGCTCGAGTACCGCAGATGTTCCCCAGGGCATCTCTGAGAACAAAAAAGCCGCGGGCTCCGCTAACCCCAATAAATAGTAACCACCATCTTCACTTGGCCCGACAACCGAGCGTCCATCGCTAAGCGCCAAGCTGGCGGCCCTCAATGTATCTGAATTGATATGCGGCACATCACACCCCATCACAGCAGCAGGGTAACCATATTGCTCGAGCGCATGATTCATTTTAGCACCGAGGTCTCCGCCACGTTGTTGTGTAATCGAAACCGGATATCGGCTTGTCATTTCCTTTAAAAACGGGTGCGCTTGATCTAACCAAACACTTAAATAAACAGGGCCCGGCCAATATTGTGTCGCTTTGTGAATCGATACTTCCATTAAAATTTCAGCGATTCCCGCGGCTTGTTCAGCAGTGCAATGACTTTGCAAGCGAGTCTTCACCTCACCCGCGATGGGTGCTTTAGCAAACAGCAAAAGAGGAATATCGTTAATCATCGAACGTCGTCATAACGGCGTTTTAGAGACTCGGTCGGCACACCGATGAAATAGGCAAAGCGAAACCACCACATTGACAACACGGTTTTGACAACTCCTTGCTCTTGCCAGCGCCGTGCACTGGTTGTTACTTTAAGGCGTGAACAATATGGCAAGTACTGACGCTTCAATGTCTTACAAAGTGCGATGTCCTCCATCAAGGGAATGTTTTGATACCCTCCAACAGATTCGAACAACTCACGCTGCACAAACAAAGCCTGATCACCAGTGGCAATACCAGTTAACCTGGAACGAACATTCATAAAAAAGGCAATCACCTGCATCGACAGCGACGCCTTATCGAAACGCACATCAAAACGCCCCCAATGCGCTGCCTGTTGAACCTCAGCACGCGCTTCACGCGGGAGCTCAGTGTCAGCGTGCAAGAAAAGCAATGTAGACTGCTCGGCGCGCTTGGCACCTGCATTCATTTGCGTTGACCGACCAGCCGCAGACTTAACTATAGTGCATTCCTTTTCATAGCCTTGCAATAGCGGCAAAGAGCCATCTGTGCTGCCACCATCAACGATGATTATTTGTTCTACACCGATCGCCCGCAGGTTCTCGATCAACTTCGGTAACCGGCCTACTTCGTTTAGGACCGGCACGATAACCGAGATGCCTCCCGACATTGAAACAGGAGGATTATGGTATGACTTAGCGTTTAGCACCGATGCGCAAGCGCAATGCGTTCAGCTTAATAAAGCCTTCAGCATCGGCTTGATTATATGCGCCCTCGTCGTCTTCAAAGGTAGCGATACGCTCATCAAACAATGAATCTTTCTCCGACTTACGACCGGCTATCGACACATTCCCTTTATAGAGCTTAACTCGTACTGTGCCATTAACGTGCTTTTGTGATTCATCAATCATCGTTTGCAACATTTCGCGCTCAGGGCTCCACCAGTAGCCGTTGTAAATGAGCTCGGCGTACTTTGGCATGAGTTCATCCTTCAAATGCGCCACTTCACGATCCAGCGTTAGTGATTCCATTGCTCGGTGAGCACGTAACATAATGGTGCCTGCAGGCGTCTCATAGCAACCTCGTGACTTCATGCCAACATAGCGATTTTCGACAATATCATCACGGCCAATGCCATGCTCGCCACCAATCTTGTTCAACCAAGCCATTACTGACGCAGGCGACATCGCCTGACCATCGATTGACACAATATCGCCTTGCTCGAAGCCTAACTCGACATATTGAGCTTGATCTGGCGCCGCTTCTGGAGCCACCGACCAACGCCACATGTCGTCTTCTGCTTCCGCCCACGGATCTTCCAAAATGCCGCCCTCATAAGAGATATGCAGTAAATTGGCGTCCATTGAATACTGTGACTTGCCATCGGCCTTCTTTTCTACTGATATAGAATGCTCAGCGGCGTATGCCATCAATTTTTCACGCGAATTCAAATCCCACTCGCGCCAAGGCGCAATAATCTTGATATCTGGGCGTAATGCATAAGCACCTAACTCAAAACGTACTTGGTCGTTACCTTTTCCGGTAGCACCGTGAGAAATCGCATCAGCACCGGTTTCGTTGGCAATTTCAATCAATCGTTTGGCAATCAATGGCCGTGCAATCGATGTACCAAGCCGATATTCACCTTCATAAATAGCGTTAGCACGCATCATTGGGTAGACATAATCACGTGCAAACTCTTCACGCAAATCATCAATGTAGATACTCTTAACACCCATCGCCTCGGCTTTCGCACGCGCGGGTTCCACTTCTTCACCCTGGCCAATATCCGCGGTAAAGGTAACAACTTCACAGCCATACTCTTCTTGGAGCCACTTTAATATGATTGAGGTATCCAGACCTCCGGAATATGCAAGAACAACTTTTTTAATTTCAGACATGATAACGCGTGTTTTCGATGGACTTCTGCAGAGCGCGTAGTGTCTGGTTTTACACCCTAAAGGTCAAGCTCTGACATGCATTCGAGCGCAAAGTTTGGGTGCGCAATCGCAAAAAAAGGTGTATAACCGAATTCGGTGGTTTCACAAACGTGAATTAATCTGTTTCGCGTACCGATTGTACGAGGTGAACCAAACCAACAAATTTAACGTCAACGGCCAACGTATCGGCCTATCACATCACGAGGGTAGTCACGATGGAAGAAATTAATTTTATTGCTCGATGGGGGCATTTGCTTTTCGGTATCACGTGGATTGGCATGTTGTACTATTTTAACTTTGTTCAAGGCGGCTACTTCAAAAGCGCATCGCCCGAGGCATTGGCCGATGCCAAAGCTAAACTCGCACCCAGCGCCTTATGGTGGTTTCGTTGGGGCGCCATGTTTACTTTTCTCACTGGCTTATATTTACTCCATACCATTGGCGCCACACTTGGCAACAATGAATTTATAATTGTCGGTGCGCTCATGGGCACCCTAATGTTTCTTAATGTCTGGTTGGTGATCTGGCCAGCACAACAAATTGCGCTCGGCATGAAAGAAGGTGACGGGCCTGCCGCTGCCGGCAAAGCCTTACTAGCATCACGTACGAATACCCTGTTTTCAGGCCCAATGGCCTATTTCATGTTGGCATCTGCCCACAAAGGTAGCCAATATTCAGCTGAAGGTTTGAGTACTGGATTGTGGGTCGCCGTTGGTATTGTGATTCTTCTGGAACTGAACGGTTTATTCGGTAAACAAGGCCCACTAGCCTCGGTTGCAGGGGTTATTCATATGAGCCTACTATTGACTGCAATTCTAGCGGGCGTTATTTACTTCGTATAAAGCTCGGTATTCTGTTTTTTGGGGTTTTCAAAACACCTGAAGTGCGAGTAAACTCGCTAAAACCAGACGATAAAAGCGCCTCAGGGCGCTTTTATTTTTTTTGCACCATTAAAACCGTATTTTCAAATACGATTTTAAAACACCTATTAGACACAGCGTATAAAAGCCATCACGACCATGCTGCAAAATTTATTAAAAAAGTTCCGCAAAGGCGCTCAGCCGAACCACTCAGAACAGGCACTAATGAATGCCTATGCACGCCTGCCCGTTAGCTTTGTGCGCGGCGAAGGTAGCCAACTGTGGGATACCGAGGGCAACGAATATTTAGATGCCTTGGGGGGAATTGCTGTCACCTTTCTTGGTCATTGCCATCCCAAAATCAGTGAAGCAATTTCACTTCAAGCCAACAAGTTGATCCACACCAGCAATTTGTTTCATATTCAGGAACAAGCACGGCTTGGCGAGCGGTTCTGCAAGATTTCGGGTATGGACAAAGTGTTCTTTGGCAACTCGGGCGCTGAAGCGAACGAAGCCGCCATTAAAATTGCTCGCCTGCATGCGCGTACTAAGAACATCGCTGATCCTACAATTATTACAATGGATCACGGTTTTCATGGGCGCACTCTGGCAACACTTTCAGCCTCAGGCAACAAAAACATACAAAAGGGTTTCGAACCTTTAGTATCAGAATTTATCCACGTTGAATACAACAATGTCGACGCAGTTAAAGCACACCAGGATAACCCCAATATTGTGGCCGTGATGCTTGAACCCATCCAAGGTGAAGGGGGCATTATCCTGCCCGACGATGGTTATTTAGCCGCCCTTCGAACCCTCTGTGATGAGAAGGGCTGGTTACTGATTTTGGACGAAATTCAAACAGGCATTGGAAGAACCGGAAAATGGTTTGGCCACCAGCACGATGATGTAGTACCGGATATCGTCACCAGTGCAAAAGCACTCGGCAATGGTATTCCTATTGGTGCCTGCGCTGCACGCGGAAAAGCCGCCGAGTTAATCAGCCCTGGTTCACACGGCACAACGTTTGGCGGCAACCCCTTTGCCACACAAGTCGCTTTCACCGTACTCGATATTATCGAGCAGGAAAACTTAGTCGAGCAAGCAGCTACCATGGGCGGCTTTCTGAAAAAACAGTTACAACAAAAATTGGGGGCCCTAGGTAAGGTTATTGATATTCGCGGGCGCGGTTTGATGCTCGGAGTCGAACTTGATAAAGCTTACCCTGATCTTGCAAAAATATTTCTTGCGCAAGGCTTGGTGGTCAACATCACTGGTGCTGGTAAAGTCATTCGATTGCTGCCTTCAGTCGTATTAAGCGAAGCGCAAGCCAAGCAAATTGCTGAAACAATCCATGACGTTGTTGCAGCGCTTTAGCTGCCTGGAGAGCATTGTGACAGTACAACATTTCCTAACGCTAGACGATTTACCGCCAGCGACGCTCAAGCTGCTTATTGAACGATCAATTGACCTCAAAGCTCAAACGAAGAAAGGCGCGATATACGAGCCTTTAAAGAACAAGAGCCTTGCGATGATCTTCAGTAAATCATCAACCAGAACTCGCGTCTCATTTGAAGTGGGCATGCGCCAGCTCGGCGGTGGCACCTTAAATCTTAGCCCCAACGATACGCAAATTGGCCGCGGCGAACCTATTGAAGATACCGCAAGGGTAATTTCAAGTATGGTTGACGGCGTTATGATTCGAACTGATGCCCATAGCAAGGTGGAAACCTTCGCGGCTAACTCAAGCGTACCCGTTATTAACGGGCTCACTGACGACTATCACCCTTGCCAACTATTAGCGGATGTACAAACGTTTCAGGAGCTACGCGGTTCAATCGAAGGCGCCACTATTGCCTGGGTTGGTGATGGCAATAATGTCTGTCACTCGTTTATGAATGCGGCGCGGATTTTCAACTTCACATTACGCATCGCCACACCAGAACAATTTACACCTGATTCGCAGATAACAGAGCGCAACCAATCGCACATTGAGCTTAGCAATGATCCTAAAGATGTCGTTGCGGGCGCCGATGTCGTAGTTACAGACACTTGGGCTAGCATGGGCCAAGAGAGTGAGAAATCAGAACGCCAAGAAGCCTTCGCGGGTTATTGTGTTGATGATCAGTTGATGAGCCTTGCACATAAAGATGCCTTGTTTTTACATTGCCTGCCAGCCTATCGCGGCAAAGAGGTAACGGATGCCGTCATTGAGGGTAAGCAAAGCGCTGTATTTCAGGAAGCCGAAAACCGCTTGCACGCACAAAAGGCGCTGCTTGAATATTTGTTGAGCTAGCTGGCGATGTCAGAAGCCTTTCTTAATATTGTCGATCTAAGTGCCGCCTACGACAACAAGTCGCTGGTCGTCAACAATATATCTTTCGGGCTTGAAGAGGGGCAGTTAGGTTGCCTGCTCGGCCCTAGTGGCTGTGGAAAAACCACAATTTTGCGAGCCATCAGTGGCTTTCAGAAAGTGCAGTCCGGCCACATCAATTTAGCCAATTCTCGACTGTCCGACGCAAACACCAACTTGCCGCCAGAGCAACGTAATGTCGGCATGGTGTTTCAAGATCACGCGCTATTTCCACACCTCAATATTGCGGATAACGTCGGTTTTGGTTTAAGCAAATTGAGCAAGGCAGAACAGGCACAACGCGTTGCGCAACTGCTTGAGCTGGTCGGTATGCAAGATTACAGCGATCAATACCCACACGAGCTGTCTGGCGGCCAAAGTCAACGAGTAGCGCTTGCACGAGCGATCGCACCAAGGCCGAAACTTCTATTAATGGATGAGCCTTTTTCCAATCTGGATACTGAGCTTCGCGAGAAGCTTGGCTATGAAATCCGTGCGCTCTTAAAGAAGCTCGGGATTACAGCCATCATGGTCACACATGACCAACATGACGCCTTTGCACTTGGGGATCAAGTTGGCGTTATGTCAAAAGGTAAACTGCTGCAATGGGATAGCTCATTCAATCTATACCACGCACCAAATAGCCGCTTTGTCGCTAACTTTATTGGCGATGGCACCTTCGTAAAGGGCCAACTAGTAGAAGACAACGTTGTAATCACCAACTTCGGTGAAATCCGTGGCGAGAGCGTAAATCACCAACACACTGGTAAGGACATTGACCTACTCATTCGGCCTGATGACGTTAAGCTGGATAGCAATAGCCCGGTTCGCGGCAAGATCAGCCGAAAGGCCTTTAAAGGTGCGCAAACGCTTTATACTATTGCCATAGAAAGCGGGGACACGCTGATTAGTTTAATGCCCAGCCATGATGATTATGAGATTGGGGATGTGATCGGCGTATCCATCGATGCCGATCATTTAGTGTGTTTTGAACAAGAGGCGCCCTAAACGGCTAGCGGCTGCTGGTCTCGCAATGCGCTTGAGATTAATTCGTTGCCCTTAGGTGCTTTACAACGCCGCACTACAGAATTTTCTGATTTTACAACGCCACAGTTATCACAGGCTTGCAACAGCAAACGATGGTTCATTGGGTTTACCACAGTTACCCAGTCGTGCTTAGGGTCATGCTTACTACGCTCAAACTTAAGATGCCCTAGGTTCGTGTTCGGTAGAGTCATAATTCACCTCAATCAAGTCAATTGTTGACGACATGTCTATTATAAAGACCGTTCCATTATAGAACTTCTTTCTTAATGCGACCTTTACAATTGTTTTACATTGATGAAAACGAATTTAACAATGCTGCTTCAGCTAATCTTTTGAAAGTGGCGGGTGATAAATAACCTGAACCACCGTACCCTCAGGGTCACAGCAGTAAAAACTACGCGCGCCATCTCGATGAGTTTTCGGTTGATTATGCATTTTTACGCCGTGCTCTAATAAGAACGCGTACCACTCGTCAACCTGTTCAATCTTGTCAACGATGATACCTGTATGCGCGAGCACTTGCTCCTTGCCACCGGTATCTGCGACAACATGTAGCGCGAGATTGTCCACACCGCTGCACAAATACACATTCTCAGCGTCAGGCCGCCATTCGACCTCAAACCCAAGTAGGTCAACGTAGAAGGATTCAACTAAAGGCAGATCAAGCACATTTAATGCTACGTGCCGCATTCCGGCGTGCTGGGGACGTGTTAAGCTCATTCGACTATCTCAAAAGAATGGCTTATGTCAGCAGTTTTACCCAACATGATAGACGCAGAACAATATTTTTCAGCCGACAATTGCACGGCTTTCGCCACCGCTTTGTCGGTCAAGCCTTCACCGCTGACCTTAAAATGTAAATGAATCTTGGTGAACACCTTGGGCTCGGATTCAGCGCGCTCTGCCTCAAGCTCGGCAACACAATTATTGACCGTCAAGCGCCGCTTGCGCAATATGTGAACCACATCAAACGACGCGCATCCGCCCATTCCAATCAACATGGTTTCCATAGGTCGCGCACCCAGATTTTCACCACCAAACTCAGGCGGACCATCCATTTGAATCGTATGCCCCGTGCCGGAAGTGGCCTTAAAATTCACATTCTGCTGTAGCTCTATAGTCGCTTTCATAGTTTGTTAATAGGGTTTCTGAATAAATTTTGCAATACGCAGTTAGGCACGGCTAAAAGAATAACTCCGCAAGCCGCTCACCAGGGTTATCAGCCCGCATAAACGCTTCGCCAACCAAAAAGCTGTTCACTTTGTTGCGGCGCATCTTTTCAACATCGTCGTGCGAATGTATCCCGCTCTCGGTGACAACAGTAATCCCGTCAGGAATCATCGGCAGTAAATCGATGGTAGTGTTCAGAGAGGTACTGAAGTCCCGCAGATTTCGATTATTAATGCCGATCATCGGCATATCTAAATATAGGCCTCGCTCTAACTCATCCGAATTATGCACTTCGACCAACACATCCATGCCTAACTCAAGCGCACGCCCGGCCAAATCCTGCATAAGGCCATCTTCCAAGGCAGCAACAATTAGTAGAATACAATCGGCCCCCATCGCGCGCGCTTCGTAAACTTGGTAATCATCCAACATAAAGTCTTTTCGCAATATTGGCACCGAGCACACTTGGCGCGCCATCCTAAAATAGTCAGTCGACCCCTGGAAAAATTCGTGATCGGTCAGCACCGACAAACAACTTGCGCCGTGCTCAGCGTAACTCTCAGCGATTCGCTGTGGGTCAAAATCAGGCCGGATAACTCCCTTACTTGGGCTGGCCTTTTTAACCTCGGCAATAACTGCGGAACGGCCCGATGATAATGAATTCGATAGCGCTTTAGCGAACCCACGACAATTAGACGTGTCATCGGCTTGTGCTTTTAGATCAGCAAGGGAAACCTGGCGTTTCGCGAACTCGACTTCTTCAGCTTTATGACGCATTATTTTATCGAGCACATCAGACCCGGTAGACATTACGGCATGCATGTTTAAGCCCTCTGCGTCGCGCTAACGTAGGCGTCTCTCGACGCTTTCGCTTGGCCACTATCGATTGATTCTATTGCCATATCAACCCCGCGCTGCAATGACTCAGCAAGCCCGGAAACGTAAATACCCGCACCCGCGTTCATCGCGACAATGTCACGCGCAGGGCCTTTTCCACCCGCAAGCACTTGCTCAATCAGCGCCAAAGACTCAGCCGAATCGGCCACCACAATCTCGCTAATCGGTGCCATAGAAAAGCCAAAGTCTTCCGGCCGAACCTGGTAATTTGTGATCTCTCCATTCTTCAGCTCACTGACTGCCGTGGGAGCACCAATACTTATTTCGTCCATGCCATCATCGGAATGCACCACCATGGTGTGCTGACTACCGAGATGCATAAACACTTGTGCCAACGTTGTTGTTAAGTCGCGGGCGAACACACCAACGACCTGTCGTTTGACTTGCGCGGGATTAGTCAGCGGGCCAAGTACGTTGAAGATAGTACGTACCGCCATTTCTTTGCGCGGCCCGATCGCATGCCGCATCGCGCTATGATGCATAGGCGCAAACATAAACCCAACACCAGCCTCTTCGATAACCTTGCCGACTTGTGCAGCTTCAAGATTTAAATTGGCACCCGCCTGCTCAAGCAGATCGGCGCTGCCAGACTTGCTCGACACTGACCGGTTACCGTGCTTAGCAACACTTGCGCCAGCACCCGCGGCAACAAAAGACGCGGCCGTCGAGACATTAAAAGTGCTAGTTCCATCGCCACCGGTGCCGACAATATCGATCATATTCGGTGCGTCAATTTGCACATGGCTTGCAAGCGACGCCATAACTTCGGCTGCCGCGGTAATTTCGTCCACAGTCTCGCCTTTCATACGCAGGGCGATCAATAAGCCACCAATTTGTGAATCCGTGCATTCGCCGGTCATGATTTGCCGCATCACATCTTGCATGGCTTGGCGTTCCAAGGATTGGCCATCAATGACCGTGGCAATAGCTTGCTGAATATTCATCGTGTTAAACCCTAAAGCGGTGTATCCAAAAAGTTCTTTAATAATGCGTGGCCGTACTCGGTAAGTATTGACTCGGGGTGAAACTGCACACCCTCAATTGCCATATCTCGGTGGCGCAAACCCATAATTTCACCATCGTCGGTCCATGCGGTCACCTCTAGGCAGTCTGGCAGAGAATTCTTTTCCACCACTAATGAATGGTAGCGAGTAACGGTAAAAGGGTTCGGCAAATCTTTAAACACTCCCTGACGGCGATGCCGAAGCTGTGAGGTTTTGCCGTGCATAATTTCCTTCGCGTGCACTACCTTTCCACCAAAGGCTTGCCCAATACTTTGGTGCCCAAGACACACACCCATAAGCGGCACCCGGCCAGCAAAATGGTCAATTACCGAAAGCGAGATACCCGCTTCATTGGGAGTGCATGGCCCAGGCGATAGCATAATTCTATCTGGCTTTATGGCTTCTATTTCCTGCAAGGAAATTTCGTCGTTTCGATAAGTGCGTACTTCTTCGCCTAACTCACCTAAATACTGAACTAGGTTATAGGTAAAGGAATCATAGTTGTCGATCATTAATAACATAGTGCCTCTCCTATCCGCGCGCGGCGTCTGTTGAATGAGTATTGGACTTAAAACCCAAACCATCGGTTGCTAGCTCCACTGCTTTTACCATGGCTCGCGCTTTGTTCAAGGTTTCCTTCCATTCGTATTTAGGAACTGAGTCGGCAACAATCCCAGCACCCGCCTGCACATGCAATACACCATCTTTGATGACCGCCGTACGAATCGCTATCGCGGTGTCCATATTACCATTCCACCCCAGATACCCAACCGCGCCGGAATAGATCCCGCGCTTGAGAGGCTCTAGCTCGTGAATAATTTCCATCGCCCTAATCTTCGGAGCGCCACTGACGGTGCCTGCCGGAAAGGTAGCTTTGAGCACATCAATCGCATCAAACTCTGGCTTAATTTTTCCGTCGACGTTGGAAACAATGTGCATCACATGAGAATAGCGCTCAATCAACATTTTCTCGTTAAGATCCACCGAACCTGTTTGTGCGATACGGCCAACGTCATTGCGGCCCAAATCAATAAGCATCAAATGCTCAGCCAACTCCTTTTCATCCGCAAGCAATTCCTCTTCAAGCGCTTGATCTTGCTCGGCCGTGATGCCGCGCTTTCGGGTACCTGCGATTGGTCTAACCGTGACGGTATCATTCGCTTTGCGCACTAAAATCTCAGGGGAAGAACCGACAATTTCAAAGCCACCCATGTCCAAAAAGTACATATAGGGTGACGGATTGATTGTCCGTAACGCCCGATACAAATCCAGCGAGCGCCCATCGTAGGGTGTTGATAATCTTTGTGATAACACCACTTGCATGATGTCACCCTCGCGAATGTACTCGCGGCAGCGCTCAACGGCTACTTCAAAGTCTGGCTGGCTAAAATGCAGATCGTAATCGCCCTCGCGAATAGTTGCATGGCAATGCTTAGTCTTAGGTGCTGCGAAACTCGAAGCCAAGCCTGATACACATTCATCCAAATGCGTTTGCGCTTTTTGGTAAGCCTGATCGTCATTCAAATCGGCTAATGTCACCATAAATATTCGGCCAGCCAGATTGTCGAATACCAGCACATCTTTCGAAACCATCAACATAATATCGGGTGTACCAATATTATCGTGGTTACCAGCTAAATCCAGTCGCGGCTCTATGTAGCCAACGATCTCGTAACCGAAATACCCTACCAAGCCTCCTATCATCTCAGGAGAACCCTCGACATCCGCCACACGATACTGACTTTGCAGTTCACGCACCGTATCTAGCGGGTTATCTACGGTCTTTGTTTCAACGACCACCCCATCCTGCTCTACTGTCATTTCATAGCCAGTAAAACGATACACAGTCTGGCAGGGCAAGCCTATGATGGAGTATCGCCCCCATTTATCGCCACCCTGCACAGACTCAAATAGGTAGGTATACGGCTTAGCCGCCAACTTAAGGTAGGTGCTAACTGGCGTATCGAGATCAGCCAGGGTTTCACGCACAACTGGTAAATGTGTGAAGCCTTGACTGCGTAAATCAGCGGCGGCTTGATTGAACTGCGCTTGGGATGAAATATTAGAAAGGTCAGAAGACGTGACTGTTTGTGAAGGGGCTGACGATAAAGACATGGCAATAACTCTACTTATTAAATGCAGCTTTTATTAGCTGCTGGGCAAAAAATTCGAATACTGAGATTTAATAATGGCAACACAACTGCATCACCATACAAAGGCGGCTTTCTAGCCTTGCCAACGTCGCCAACCTTTTTCGGCAGCCTTTTCGATTTTTTGTTTCAAGTAAGTTTGCATGAGTAAGTAAAGAGGCAAATCCTCGTGCGCTAATCATTGCCTGACTTGCGCTTGAGGTCAAGCCCTAATCATAGAGCAAAATCAGTTAGCCGTTGCATCAGCGATGTTGGTGCGCATGTTTTTTATCACTTCGGCGTAGTTCGGCGCATTAAATATGGCTGAACCTGCCACGAAAGTGTCAGCACCAAGCGCGGCTAACTCACCAATATTATTAGCTTTCACGCCGCCATCAACTTCCAAACGAATATCTCGCCCACTCGCATCGATGATTTTGCGGGCGGCAACAATCTTCTGTTTAACATGCTCGATAAACGATTGGCCACCAAAACCGGGGTTCACCGACATCAGCAAAATCATATCCACCTTCTCAATCGCCCATTCAAGCACCGACAAGGGAGTGGCGGGATTAAAAACCAAGCCAGCCTGACAACCTTCGTCTTTAATCAACTGTAAACTGCGGTCAACATGTCGACTGGCTTCTGGGTGAAAAGTAATCATTGAAGCGCCAGCCTTGGCAAAATCTGGAATAATACGGTCCACCGGCTCAACCATTAGGTGCACATCAATCGGCGCTGTTATGCCATGGTCACGCAGCGCTTGGCAGATCATCGGGCCGATAGTCAGGTTAGGCACGTAATGATTATCCATTACATCAAAGTGCACCCAGTCGGCACCCGCTTCAAGGACATTATCAACCTCTTCACCTAGTTTGGCGAAATTGGCAGAAAGAATCGAAGGGGCAATTACATAATCGGTCATGGCAGATTCACATAAATTGAAGAGGTATCAGTAATGCTGGATTATAGCTTACCAGCCCCCTTGTTTAGCAAACCATGTGCTACGAAATGCAATACCTTATTGCAGCAATAGGAAAAGTGCACCATTGCCGCGAACGATATTCAGCATCAAAACATCTTGCCCGCTAATCGCCTGGCGAAAACTGTCCAAATCGCGCACCGACTTACGATTAGCCGAGACGATAATATCGTTGGCACGCACACCATGATTCCATGCCACACTGCCTTTTTTCACAACACTAACCAACACACCTTCTTCGATATTTGTACTTACCTGGCGAGTATCTATCTCTTTCAGAGTCGCGCCTTCCAGCTGATGATGAATCATGGTGCCTTTTTTAGAGGCAAGCGATGATGATTCCAATACTGGTTGCAAACTCAAGCGAGTTCCTTGGCGAACCACCACCATTGCCAGCTCATCTCCAGCGAACTGTTGGCCAATCACACTGCGTAAATCGTTACTTCGGTTAATCGACTGGGTACCAGCCTCAAGAATCACATCACCGACCATTAAACCGGCTTGCTCGGCACTTGAACCCTGTATAACACTGGTAACAACCGCGCCACCGCGCTGCTGAATATCAAACGCGCTGGCTAAATCAGGCGTTAAGTCTTGTACTTGCACGGCAAGAAAACCACGTTGTGGAGTACCATATTTCACCAACTGGCCCTTTACACGCAACGCTAAATTGATTGGCGTGGAAAAACCAATACGCGTGCTACTTGCTGTCTGGGCAGACTTGGCAATGTTAAGGCCAACTAGATCACCATTTAAATCAACCAGCACGCCGGGGCCAATTGCCGCATCGCTTTGAATAAAATGCTCATGCGCCTGCAAACTGTTTTGTCTTGCCAAACCACTCACAATGCCTGTGATAATGGTGTTCTGTTCTCCCAATGGATCACCAATTGATACCACAAAATCGCCGACTCTCAACGCGCTCGAATCACCGAGTGTAATCGCGGTTAAACCAACCACGTTAACCTTAATAAGTGCTATGTCGGTTGTTGCATCCGCGCCAATCACTTCGCCCTCAACGACTCGACCATCGTTCAGCGTTATTTTAATCGTTGAGGCACCGCGCACCGAATGTTCATTGCTTAAAATCAGGCCTTGCAAAGCATCAACCACAACCCCGGTCGCAAAAATCTCTCGGTTGCGCGTAGTGCGGCGCTGGTCGAAAAAACGTCGGAAGAACGGGTCATCAAATGGGTCACGGCGCGCTTGAACACGTGCCTGAACCGAAATACTCACCAGCGACTCCTGAACCCTCTCGATCATGGGCGCTAGCGATGGCAATGGTTGACCCTCAACCGCCATTGGCAAAGCTGCATTAGCTGGAATTGAAATCAGCATGCTTAGCAGAGCAGCCGAAAATAAAGATTTTATAGTGTTACTCATATCTCTTCTTATTTATGCTCGAGCGACCCGAGAACCCATCTCTCTGTATCACCCAATACCACGCAAATTTTCTTATGATGCCTATTTTTATTGTAAGTGCCCGTTCAAACAAACCGTCATCAGGGGTTAATATTTGCAACCCCATGTGGCACATGCCCGGTAGGAACATGTTGCCTTGCAGAATCACAATGACCTTCTTGGTCATCGAAAAAGATATCCGCGCCGAAGGTTCTCAAAAACTCGCCCTTTGGCAGGCCACCTAAAAACACCGCCTCATCGATGCGAATATTCCAAGCGCGCAGTGTACGTATAACGCGCTCGTGCGCTGGCGCCGCGCGCGCCGTGACAATCGCTGTTCGCACTGGGGATTCTTCCACAGGAAACTCAGATTGAATTCGGTGCAATGCCGCCAACATATTACGGAATGGACCACCTGGCAGCGGTTTTTTTGCTGCTCGAACCTCGTGCTTGGAAAATTCGATTAAGCCTTTCTGCTTATAAACTTGTTCAGCTTCGTCAGAGAACACAACGGCATCTCCGTCAAATGCGATACTTAGCTTATCCTCAATACCGTCTGTCGATTGCTGGCCAGTTGAGGGCAAAATCGTCGCCGCTGCAACGCCAGCCTCCAAAGTACTCGACACATCATTTGGGTCACTGGAAAGAAACACGTCGGCACCAAAAGGCTCGACGTACTTAAACGGAGTACTGCCATTAGTAAAAGCCGCTCGCGTTATTGGAAGATCATGTTCTTGTATGGAATTAAATATCCGCAAGCCGGTGTCCGCGCTATTGCGCGACAATAAAATCACCTCAACGCGTTCACGCGCTTCACCCAAACTGTTCAGTTTAAGTAGTTTTTGCACCAACGGGAACGCAGTTCCAGGCTCGAGAATGTCGTTTTCACGTTCGACCTGATAGCGGCAATAAGCTTCGACGCCCTCTTTCTCAAAGATTTGATGGCTCTCGGCTAGATCAAACAGCGCGCGAGATGAAATCGCTACAACTAATTTTCGCTCATCATTCATTAATGATGTCCACCCTTGATAAACAAGTCCGCCATTGAAAATTGAATTTTCTACCAACCATTACTGCAGTTTAGCAACAAACCCGAAAACACCCAAAAAGCTAACAAAGTATTTAGTTTCACTATTATATACCTCAACTCAATGAAACGTTTTCTCTGGGTATCGGCCGTGCTGAGTCTTACAGAACTCGATAACCTGCGCTTGGTCTTCTTCAAACGTAGCCAGTGGCCCACGCGGTGGTAAAATAGTAAACGTTTTATCTTTAAAGTTAGGCCCGGCAACCACAATCGGAATATCGGCTTTTTGCGCTAGATAATAATAGCCGCTCTTCAATGTCGGTTGAAAGCTACGCGTGCCTTCAGGGGTAATCAACAAACGCAGGCCATCGGTTTCGTCAAACTTTTCGGCCACTGAATCAACAAAATTTGTACTTTTGCGTCGATTTACTGGCAACACTCCTAAAAAACGACATAAATAATTGAGCGGAAAAATAAAAAATACGTCCTTAGCAAATATTTTTACATTCAGATCGAGGGCTTGAATAGCCAACCAACCGTAGACAAAGTCCCAATTACTGGTGTGCGGAACACCGACAAACAAAAACTTATCATCCGCGGGCGGCTCGCCAATGAGACGCCAACCCAACAATTTGAATAGAATGTAGTGGCAAATCTTTTGCTTCACAATCTGGATACCTTGTTATTTACACATCTGCTGCTGCCTATGTCAGCAAAATGACGTTGCCCCATCATAGAGCAATTACACGGTGAGGCAACATTGAGCGCCATGAAAACTAAACGCCTTGCTCAGGCTTCTTTCCAACACACCTTTGGCTGAATGTCATTAGATTGTTAGCGTCTTCCTCAAACGAATTTAATACCTTGCGTGGTGGGCGCACGATTAACGTTTTGCGTTTAAAATCAACACCAACCACGACTATATCGATACCGGCCTGTCGCGCAAAATAGTAATAACCGCTGCGCAGTTTGCCGGTATAGCTGCGTGTGCCCTCAGGCGCCATCGCCGTCCACAATGCTCGATTATTGTCGTATAAAGCCGCCGCTTGCGCGACAAAGTCATTATTTACATGGCGCTTAATCGGCACTACTCTGAAAAAACGATACAAGGCGGTAAACGGGAAAAAGTAGAACGCATCCTTCCCGAAAATAATGATGTCGAGCCGCTCAGCTCGAATGAACATCCAACCAATAACGAAATCCCAATTACTGGTGTGGGGCAAAAAGACAAAGAGCTGCCTCGGGGACTCTCTGGGAATCTTCCCTTCAAGCTGCCACCCGCAAACGCGGTAAAGTATGAACGATACTATTCTATGAAACATTGTTTTTTATTATTTAGCTCGGCTCTATAACGAACCGCGCACTCCGCACCCCAGCGAATAGGCGTACATGATAATCTAAAACAAACCTAACTGGGGATGTTCTCGCACCTCGCTTGCTGGCGCTACGCTACCTGAATCATCTAACTTCTCGAGATTTGATAAGGTAATACCAATCAAGCGAATCGCCCTCGTCCCGGCATCCGTTTTACGTAATAAATTTGGTAATAAACCAAGCATGTCTTCTTTGCTCACTATCAGAGACGGCTCAGTTTTGCTGCGCGTGTTCAGTTGAAAATCAGCGTAGCGCAGTTTCAGCGTGATGGTGCGCGCAGCCATCTGTTTTGACTCAAGTATCGCTTCTACGCGTTCGGCGAGGCGCTGCAAGGTTTGCCAGATTAGCGCTTTATCAAGAATATTGGATTCAAACGTGGTTTCGTTGCCGATCGATTTACGCGTTCGATGTGCTCTTACCGGGCGTTCGTCAATCCCCCTTGCAACTCGGTAGTAATATTGGCCAGACTGTCCAAACTCCGTTTGCAATTCTACCTCGCTAAAACGTTTTAAGTCTGCGCCTGTGTAAATGCCTAGGCCGTGCATCTTCTGTTCAGTGACTTTGCCAACGCCAAAAAACTTACGAATTTCTAACTGCTCAACAAAGGCCTCAGCGCTCTCAGGTCTGATCACATATAGACCATCAGGCTTGTCCATATCCGACGCAATTTTGGCCAGAAATTTATTGTATGACACACCAGCCGACGCGATGAGATCCACTTCCGCTTTGATCTCTTTTTTAATCATCTGCGCCACTTCGGTTGCCGACCCAACCTCACCGGCTTTGTCGGTCACATCTAAATACGCTTCATCCAGAGATAAAGGCTCAATCATATCGGTGTAACGTTTAAATACTTCGTGGATCCCTTGTGACGCTTCGCGATAGGCATCAAATCGTGGTGGCACAAAAACGGCACGCTTACACAATTTCACCGCTCTCGAACAGGGCATAGCTGAATGCACACCAAATTGTCGCGCTTCATAGCTGCAAGCAGCAACAACACCGCGGCTTTCAGGCCGACCACCGACCACCACTGGCTTGCCGCGCAATTCTGGGAAATCACGCTGCTCCACTGATGCATAAAACGCGTCCATATCGATATGCAAGATTTTCCGTACTGTTTGCGTCATCGGCTCAATTCAACTTACACATCAAACTTCACTGAGTGAAACCTTAAACCTGCCAATCAATTGGCGTTTTATGCTTAGCACTCAAATATTCATTGGTCTTTGAAAAATGCGCGGACCCAAGAAAACCACGATGTGCAGACAACGGCGACGGGTGCGGCGCTTGCAACACAAGGTGGCGTGTACGGTCAATTGCCTTTCCTTTCTTTTGCGCATAAGAACCCCACAACAAAAACACAACGTGCTCACATTGCTGATTAACCACTTCAATCACTCTATCGGTAAATCGCTCCCAACCTTTGCCTTGATGGCTACCCGCATTGCCCTGTTGAACCGTTAACACAGCATTTAATAACAACACACCTTGTGCCGCCCATGCCGCTAAATTGCCATGTAAAGGCGGCTGGATACCAATATCCGACACAAGTTCTTTGTATATATTTCTAAGTGAAGGAGGAATAGCGATTCCATTTGGCACACTGAAACTCAGACCATGCGCCTGACCCGGGCCGTGATATGGATCCTGGCCGATGACCACCACTTTCACTGCATTTAGATTGGTAGAGTTCAATGCGGCAAAGATATTCTGGCCTTCAGGGTAAATGACTTTACCGTTTATTTTTTCAGCTCTGAGAAACCTCGACAATTCTTGCATATAAGGCTCTTCAAACTCAGACCTAAGATGTTTGAGCCATGGCTCAGCCAACTTAATTTCGCGATCGTTCATGGGCGTAGTCAGAATAATAATTAAAAAAAGTTAACTGGCAAGCTAGTAGAAAACCCACCAACTTCAAGCAAATTAGAACACTCTGGCTATTTTAGCGCAGTTTATGCCAATAGCAGGCGAAAAGCATATCTAACCAAATGTTCATGAATTTGGCGGAAGCAATTAACGAACATTAAGGCTAATTGAGCCTAAAAATCAGCACGCCTAAACTTCCCATTGTCGACACGAACAACTACCCCACTTCGGTCCACAGCAAACCCTACTAACCTACATAACCATATCGAGGAACCATCCATGTTATCGACTAAACCAGTACTACCAAACTTTCTAAAAATGTTAACGATCGCTTTATTTACAGTTGGCAGCGTTTCAACATTTGCTGGCCACCATGAAGCTGAAGAAGCTATTGGCGAATACAATGAAATCAAAGCCGAGGCGATGGAAGCAGAAGATGCGGTGAGCGAACTTACTGATGCGGAAGCTGAGGCAACTGATGCAGCAACTAAAGAAGTCATGGATGCAGCTGAAGAATTAAAAAGCGAGGCGCAAACATTAGCCGAAGAGTAAGCGCTTAAAACATACCTGTTTACTATAGAGCCCAGCGTGTCTGGGCTCTTTTTTCATGGTTATCTGATCACAAAGCTTTATACTATTGCGCTTGAACTCACTCAACCTCAATAATTTATCGGAGAACACCCCATGATTACCGTAGGCGATTCCATTCCAGCCGCAAACATCACCGTTATCAATAATGAAGGCCAAGAAAGCGTATCCGCAGACGCTTTTTTCGCTGGCAAAAAGGTGGTTTTGTTTGCTCTACCAGGCGCATTTACACCAACCTGTTCAGAGGCGCACTTACCTGGCTTTGTAGTCAAGTATGACGACATTGCGGCCAAGGGCGTTGACGTCGTGGCTTGCTTGTCAGTGAACGATTCCTTTGTAATGAGTGCTTGGCAAAAGAGCCAGAACGCTGAAAATTTGACCATGATCGCGGATGGTGGCGCTGCGCTCACCAAAGCCATGGATCTAGTTCTAGACACCGCTGATTTTGGCGGAGTTCGCTCGCAACGCTATTCTATGATTGTTGATAACGGCACCATCACCAACCTCAATGTTGAAGAAGGTGGCGGTTTTGAAGTCAGTGGCGCCGAGACCATTCTGGAACAATTAGGCTAGCCACAAAAAGCTAATTTAAAAGCGAGTGCGGCGTCGCACTCGCTTTTTGCGGAGAAATATTTAGAACGGCAAGGGGTAACGCTTGATTACATCGCCGATGCTATCGAGCACCTCGTCGGACAATGCTAAATTGTAGGCGCTAATATCTTCTTTGAGTTGCTGCATGGACGTAGCGCCAATAATTGTCGACGTAATCCCAGCTAATTGGTAAACCCAAGCGAGCGACATTTGCGTTAAGCTAAGTTGATACTCATTCGCAACTTCCTGATACGCCGCTATCGCTTCATGCGAAAACGCGGTGTCGCGAAATAGGCCGTTGCGCTGAATCATACTCCATCGGCAGCCCTCAGGTTTTGCACCATTGGCGTATTTGCCAGACAGCGCGCCCCCAGCAAGTGGAGACCAAGGTAAATAGGCAACGTCGTTGAGCACGCAATGCTCGATCAAATACGGCCAGTCTTTTAGGTGCAGTAGACTGAATTCATTTTGAATCGACACCATTTTGGGCAACTCGTATTTTTCCGCCAAGCGAAGGTATTCGCTAATACCCCAGGTCGTGTCGTCCGAAAGCCCAATATGGCGCACCTTGCCTGCCTTAACAGCCTCGTTTAGCGCCTGCAAAATTTCTAACATGCTTTCACGTTCGCGCGTTACGTCAATCTTGCCTGGATCAATGCGCCCTGGCCAGTGTTTTGCAAAATGCGGGGTTATGCGATTTGGCCAATGCAATTGATACAAATCGATATAGTCCGTTTGCAAACGCTTTAGTGAACCATCAATAGCGACTTCAACGGCTTTACCGGTAATATCAGCACCATCTCTAACCCAGGGGATACCTGACCCGGCGATCTTGGTCGCCAGGACCACATCCGCACGCCGCGACGAATTGTCCGCCAACCAACGTCCGATGTAAGTTTCAGTTGTGGAGTAGGATTCTTTGCAAGGTGGCACAGGATACATCTCGGCGGTATCAATAAAGTTAATACCTTGATCAAGCGCATAATCGATCTGCTCAACGGCATCGGCCTGAGTATTTTGCTTACCCCAGGTCATTGAACCAAGGCACACTTCGCTCACCATTAAGTCACTACTGCCAAGCTTTACTTTTTTCATGAATTTTTCTCTACTTAAACTCTGGGTGTTCTGTTGCTAAATTTAGGCACGGGCTTTCATTCCACAGGGTCGAAATCCCAACTACGCAATTGTTTTAAAAGCGGAAAGTATACTGCGAGCTTAATCGGCCGCGCGTCAATGTGGCGCATTAAATGGCCATATTTTTCGAGCTGCTTCCGATGTCTTAATTGCAGCTGTTCATTCGCGAATTCGACGACATCGGCACGATTAGTATCGGTGCTCTTATAGTCGACAATCCAGCGAACCCCATGCTCATCGACAAAAGTTCGATCAATTCGGTAACGATTAACCACACCGCTTTCATACGCCGCCACTGAGAATTCATTTTGTGCCTCTGGATAGGCCTTAAATAAAAAATGCGCCGCATGATCTTGCTGAATATTACTTACCGCGCTCTGTAATCGCCGAAGTGCATAATCAATTCTGTTTTCAGGCACTCTAAGCGCGAGTAGCTCAGCTCGCCAGCGCTGTATCAACGCTCGATCAACCTCCATAGCCAACACACCTTCACCTTGAAACTGAAGCCAATCGTGTAACACGATACCAACTCCGGTTGCTACCTCGGTAGCCCACTCAAACACTACTTCGTCGTCTTGATCGCTCAACTGGGTATTGAGTTGTTGAGCTACTTTCCAATCCACGGAGCTACGAAACTTAGCGTCAAAACTAACTGGCAATCGCGATAAAGTTTGAGAAATGGGCACCGACTCTTCGGCCAGCTCCGCACGCTCACCAAAAAAAGCAAATCGAGATTCAAGGGCCTCCCAAACGCAGTATAAAAGCGTGTTTTTGGCTGGCGGCTTCGCTTGATTCTGGTCTTCATTTAACTCAGCGCGAGCAATAAGGACTAATTTACTTTCAGCCCGCGTACAAGCCACATACATTAACCGCACAGTCTCATTTGTAGCGCGTTTTGCTTCAAGTTGACGTAGGTAGTCGTAATGACTTCCTTGAGATTTCTCGAGCACGAACGGCGCGAGTAACAACGCCGAACTACCGTGTTGATTTTGCGTCTCAGCCCACATCAATACATCTTTACTATCAGCGCGCGGTTTACTACTCAAACCGGGCAAAATCACGGTGTGATATTGTAAGCCCTTGGCTTTATGCATGGTCGAGACGATCACCTTGGCATCATTATGATTGGATTTGGCGAACAGTCCATTCAAGCCATTTTCTAGCTCTTTCAAGGAGGGTAAATCACCGCCTCGTTGCAAAGAGTCAATTAGATCAAAGACAGTTTCAACATCGTCTTCACTAGCGCCAAACAAAGTTTCTGGCCCACCTAAATGCAACCATGTCCATCGGGTAAGACTGCCAAGTGACACCTGCTGCCGTTGTGCCAATGCTCTACTCAGTATAGATTGAAAACGAGATAGCCTTTGCCTGCTACTGTCTGATAAAAAGACTCTACTCGCATCAAGGTTTTCATAGTTGAGTATCTGCTGCCAAACGGTTAGATCCTGTCGTCCAGCTAATTGTTTTATCTCGACCAGCGTTAATCCACACCATGGCCCACGTAGCATGGAAAGCCAAGCCACTCGGTCATCTTCGCGGCACAGTGCTTTACAAAGCGCTAACACATCGATCACCGCTTGCAGTTCCTTTAATGGTTGTATATCAACGCCTGCGAAATTTATCTTTGCCGCTTTAAGCGCTGGTAGTAAAGAATCGAGGTTTGGCCTCGATCGCACCAAGATAGCTACCTTGTCTTTTTCATTCGGTAAAGCTTCGAGCGCACGCTTAACCGCATCCACCACTATCTCAGCTTCGTGCTTCTTGCTGTGCGCCAAATAGTATTCGTTTTCAACGCCCGTTTCAGACCTTCCACTGCTTGCACTTGCATAGCGAATTGCACCGCTAAGCACATCGTTTTGCTTAGGAAAGCTCGAACTAAATGTAGAATTAAACCAATCCACCAAACCTTTGGACGAACGAAAATTCTCGGTCAAACTAAGTGGCGAGATATCGATATTAGCGAAAACGCCGGTATTCGCATTATCGGCCACCTGCAAAAACAAGCTTACGTCAGCTTCACGAAATCGATAGATAGACTGCATCGGGTCACCTACCAAAAACAGCGTTTTACCGTCGTTAATCGTCCAACCTGCCGTTAAGCGCTTAAGCAATTCGATTTGACCATGCGATGTATCTTGGAATTCATCCACCAAAATGTGCTGCAAGTGATAATCCATTCGCAAGCCAAGATCCGTCGGATTATCTAACTCCTGCAAGGCGAAATTGGCGCGCTGTGTGACCTCGCTATGATCGCACTCGCCAACCGCCCGAAATCGTAGTTGCAAATACGCCGCCAGCGACGTCAGCACTTGATTAAGAGCAACTAATTGCTTCCAATCAGCATCTTCGTACTCGGGTTCTGGCAAGCTACGCACTTCCATCAGCGCATGCAGCAACGTTTGATCATCAGCAAACTCAGCTAGCAGCGCGACCATTTTTTCTTTCGATTTGGACTTGGCTTCAAAACCGAGTTTAACCGTGACTTGTTTACGAAAACCGGTCTTGGTCAACAATAGATTTGCCACTGCTTGCCATTGAGGTAGCCGCATACCTAGCGAGCGATCCCAGTTTATGAAACCACTTAACACAGACTCAGTAGCAGTTTGCTCATGAAGTTTAGCGGCGGCTTCAGTACCAAGCTCACAAAGCTCCTCTAACATCGCGGTAGGAATAAGCTTATCAAGTGCGTTTAACTGGCTTTCGATTACGCCGCGCCACGCACCTTGCAACTCGGCTCGCAGTTCGTTCAAATCGTTCGGCAATAGATGGCGCAACCACTGATCTCGCTTAGCAAGCATGACGCTGAACAATTGGCGGGCTTTATTGTAGTTAAAGTCCAACTCCATCATCACGGAAGTCAAACTCTCTAACACTGGCGACGATTCATCCAACAATTCGGCCAACAATTGCTCAACCGCAGCGGCATAATGAACGTTGGCTTGGTCGGTAGTACGCGGGCGATCACCTAGGCGGCTAAGCCATGGCATACTCGCCGTCAATTTCGCGCAAAACGCATCTATCGTTTGGATCTGAAGCTGGTGCGGAGAATTGAGCAAGCTCCAAGCAAAACGCCGATCTTGCTCAAGAACGCGCCCAGCCAAATCTAGCCCTTGCTGTTCGAACGCATCGGAACTGGTTTGCCCTTCCTCGGCCTGCCTTAACAAATCAATCAAGCGTTCGCGCATTTCCGCCGTCGCTTTACGAGTAAAGGTAATCGACAGTACTTGCTGCGGTTTTTCAACTTGGGCCAACAGTGTCAGCATACGGTATACCAACAAGCCTGTTTTACCCGAGCCAGCCGGGGCCTGAACAATGAAGGATCGCGAAGGTTCGAGCGCCGCTTGACGAGCGTTTAAATCACGAACCATGCTCAACTCGCTCGTCACGCAACTGCGGCAATCGGCACAACGAGAATAAGCCGCAGTATTCACAGGTCTTGGCATCAATAGGGTCTACCAATGCCTCACCAGCTAAAAAGTCTTGCGCAAGTTTCTCAAAAATTTGAGGCCAGGCTGGCCTGTTCTCTTGCCAAAGTGACTCATATTTTTTGGCTAAATGCGGCAGGCTTTTAAACATCCCAGCTTCAGCCAGCTCAATGAATTTCAATTCACCTCGTTTCATTTGCGCGAAAGCAATACCGGATACCGACTTGGCCTTTAGCTGATCTAGAGCCAAGGAATACAATGGCATTTGCGGACTCTTTAGTCGTTCGCCCAACCAATCATTACGGTTCACATTGCCTGTTTTGTAGTCGATGATCACACTTCTGCCGTCATTGGTAACGTCGACCCTATCTATAATGTAACGAAAACGAATACCAGCGAGTTCACCTTCCCGGCGTTCCTCGCGCTCGACAACAGAAAACGGTTCCGGTCGAGCCGCTTCCAATTCTAGCCAGGCGAGCAATAAAGACTTTAAACGTGTTTGTTCGTGCTTAAGCAGCGTTAATTTGTCGCTACTGAGTTTTACGTTACCGTCCGTTAGGCTCTGCCCAATAGCGCGCTCGATCAAATCAGCTCGCGCAGCTTCGTCGAGGCTTTTAAGCGCTTGCTGAGTGTGCACTTCAGCCCAAATTAAATTCAGTAAATGATGAACAACGTTACCTCTGTCTAAACCATCAAGCCCAAACTCGGCCTCATCGTCTTTAACAAACCCAAGTTGATGAGTCGCAAAGGCCTTGAACGCACACAGAGATTGGTTTTCGAAAATGGTTGATCCGCCTTGCGCACGGCCAGGTTCATCCCATGCAGGGCCACGGCGATCTTCATACGACTCTAGCGAACACTCATTTGAATTCTTTAGAATCCGCTTTAGCTCATTTTCAACACCAATCGAAAACGTTGCTTGGTTGAATAGTGGCGAGGACAGTTGCGCTGTATCTTGATCTCGTTCACTGCTATTAGCGTAACTAATAAAGCGCTTATCTGCGCAATTTAGCAAATTACGAATTACGCTTTGCGCGTGCTTGTAAGCTGTATCGACCGACGCGTCTGGATGACCAGCTTGCACTAATAGGCGAGTCGGAACAAAGGCATCGGGCTGCCATGGAGTTGGGTAACCCTGATGCATGCCCGTAAGAAAGCAACTGTTTACTTCTCTACCAATCGCTTCAAGCACGCCTGAAATAATAATTGGCGAGTCCGCGCCTTTTGGCAGAAATATTGTATTGCGCGCCATTTGCTGAATAATCTCCAGCGCTCGACTTAAGCCGGTTCTGCGCTGCATAGCGGCTAAACTGGAGAATTCCTGTAAAAGGCTCTGCCAGCGTTGCCGTAGCTGATACTGCACACTGTTCATTTGTGACTCGCCGACCTGAGTTCGCCAACACCAACGCTCGAGCCAGGCAGAGAGTACATCAACCCATTCGGTAAACGATAATGCAGCAAACCCGTGTTCTGCTTTCGCGGAGTCCAATCGACCTTGCAACGCTTGGCGTTCGGCCACCAATTCATTCAACAAAGAATAAAAAGGCGACTCATTAACGGCGTCGCTCGAATCCAATTCAGCGGCGCGTGAATAATAGTCAGGCAAATGATCAAACATCAGATTATGTATTCGCTGGCGCTTTAACCAACGCTCTAGCACCCTCGCTTCCTCTTGACACTCTGACCAAACACCCAAAAACCGATTGCGCAATAAAAAACTAATGTCTGTCGTTGACGTTCTATTTTTCAACAACTGAATCACACTCAATGCCGCTTCAATCGCTGGCATTTCATGTAAATTCTGGCCTAGGCTGAACTGGTATATAGCATCGCTCTGCTGAACATCGAGCGGTGACACCTCTGGGTAGAAAACATCCCTCGCCAACTCCTGTATCGGCCGTTGCCGATGTTGTAAATCTGGGATCACGATGCTGATTTTATGGTCATGATTCAGTTCGAGCAATCGACGCGCTTGCTCGAATACCGCGCGCAGCTCTGCTTTTGAATCCGGGTATACCTGGTAGGTTTGTTCGGCTGCTTTCTTATCCGGGCGTGTCTTAACGCACTCTACACCAGCGGCTGAGGCCAATTGTAAATAACGATGTTGAGCGGCGGTCACCAAATCATAAGAAACCCAAACGAGCTTTTTAAAAGGGTGGCGCAGTTCACGGCGATTGAGCTCGGTAAGCAATTGGCTTTCATCAATCAGTGAACGCTCTTTCAATCGACGTTCATAACCGACGACCCAGCGCGCGAATTGCTCGATGTCGGCGACACGATCAAGCTCTAATTGATGCAAGGGAATTCGCCAATCGTGCATGGTTCGCCAACTGCGCTGTATCGCTCGCGCAGTCTGTTGCACATTTAATAAGGTCAGCGCCTGCTCCTCTTTGCGAGACGTCTCTATCACCTGCGTCCAAGCCAATAGCGCCTGCTGTGGGTTAATCAGGGTGTGTATGTTTAACTCATCGCTAAACTGGCCTCGATTCGATTGCCAAAGTAAGCGTAAGTAGTCCGCCCAAACAAGTATGTTGGGTGCTTCCCAAACAACGCTGCCTGCAGACAGTTGATTCTTTGCGAATTGCTCATTGAGAGCCGTAGCCAAACTCCTTGTCGGCACGATTAATCCGGTGTGTTTATCTAGATTACTTAGCCACTGTTGGTCCATCAGCAGAGTGTAACACCAGCCAACTGTACGCAAGCGTATTCAAGCATAAAAAAAGCGGCATAAAGCCATTGCTGTCCCACAGTTCGCCTTAAGTAAAAAAGCCTGAACCCAACTGGTTATAATGATTCTGCGAAGAAAACATGATAACTACGAGGATTCAGGCTTTGTCACATAATAATACGGCATTTCATCAGCTCCTTTCACCT
>CALKRK010000002.1 GCA_937989675.1 uncultured Arenicella sp.
TGCGTTTGGTGGTCGAAATGAAAGACCGCCTAGAAAAAGAGTTTGGCGATGTGGCCTTAGAGGCGGCCGCCAGCGGCGGTGCAAAAAATGATCGGCAAGATGCCATCGCAGCCTTGGTGGCATTGGGCTATAAGAACTCTGACGCAGGCCGTGTTGTTAAGGCTCTACCAAATGACCTAAGTAGCGAAGAGTTGATTCGTAAGGCGTTGCGCTCGCTCTCTGGTAATGTGTTGTAATCATGATTGACGAGAACCCGATCAATCCGGGTATTCAATTTGGCGACGACGATGTCGTTGATCGCGCATTACGCCCTGAATACTTAGAAGACTTTGTCGGTCAGCCAAAGCTAAAAGAGCAACTTTCGATTTTTATTCAAGCGGCTCGCTCGCGGCAAGAAGCGTTGGACCACGTGTTGTTATTTGGCCCGCCAGGCTTGGGTAAGACAACTCTGTCGAACATCATCGCGCGCGAGATGAATACCAAGATTCGCCAAACCTCTGGCCCGGTGCTGGAGCGAGCTGGTGATCTGGCCGCGGTACTCACTAACCTAGAGCCAAACGATGTCTTGTTTATTGATGAGATTCATCGCTTGAGCCCGGTTGTCGAAGAAATTTTGTACCCAGCCATGGAAGATTTTGAGTTGGATATTGTTATTGGTGAAGGTCCAGCGGCGCGTACTGTCAAACTGTCGTTGCCACCTTTCACTCTGATCGGTGCAACTACACGGGCGGGTTTGTTAACTTCGCCATTGAGAGATCGCTTCGGTATTGTACAGCGGCTAGAGTATTACAATACCGCAGATCTGGCCAAAATCGTGCAGCGCTCCTCTGACATTCTCGGCGTGCCGACTGATAACGATGGTGTTCAAACCATCGCCGACCGTGCACGCGGAACGCCTCGAATTGCCAATCGTTTGTTGCGGCGTGTGCGTGATTACGCTGAAGTAAAAGGCGATGGCCATTTAACTGAAGCTATGGCGCGCGGTGCTTTGGATATGATGGAGGTTGATCCGCAAGGTCTTGACTGGATGGATCGGCAGCTGCTCAGAGCGATTATGGAAAAATTTGATGGCGGGCCTGTAGGCATTGATAGCCTCGCGGCGGCCATTGGCGAAGAACGTGGCACCATAGAGGATGTAATTGAGCCGTACTTAATTCAACAAGGCTTTATGATGCGCACGCCCAGAGGGCGCGTGGTGACCAAGCGAAGCTGGTCGTATTTTGGTTTAAAAGCGCCAGCCGCTCACGAAAATGCTAACCCGCAAACCAAGTTGTTTGACGCTGACGAGTGATTAATCGTTCGATGTTTAGTAGCGCTTTTCGCGTTTACTATGAAGACACAGACGCGGGTGGCGTTGTCTATCACTCTAATTACCTAAATTACATGGAGCGATGCCGCTGCGATTGGCTTGCTTCGTTGGGGTTTGATGTCGCCGATTTGCAAGTAAATCAAGGTGTTATGTTTGTGGTGCGTGAAGCGAATATTGAATTTGATCATCCTGCGCGTTTATTTGATCAATTAACCGTCACCGCAAGCGCATTGCATGTGGGTAAGGTTAAGCTGGTGGTAGAACAGAAAATCTATAATCAAACGCAATTACTTTGTAAAGCGACCATAAAGTTGGCGACTTTAGAGAGCGGTTCGTTTAAATTAAGCGCCATGCCAGAAAGCTTGCGTAAAGCGCTCAATTCGGGCAAACAATAAAAGATGAGTTTGATGGGTAGTAAGAGGAAAAACAATGGGTGATGAAACCGAAGAGTTGCAAGCAGAGTCTTTATCTGGTGAAGAGCCTTTAGCCGGAGAAGAGTCTTTAGCAGGCGCAGAAGGCCTTGCTAATACCGTAGCCGAAGCTGCAGCGCACGATAACATGTCAATTTTGTCATTGATTGCAGACGCCAGTCTCACCGTACAGTTGGTGATGTTGCTATTGTTTTTGGCGTCGCTGGTTTCCTGGTCAATCATCTTCTCAAAGTTTTTGACACTCAGAAAAGAACGCCGCTTAACCGCTCAGTTTGAACGTGAGTTCTGGTCTGGCGGCAGCATGCAGTCGCTTTATAATCAATGGGGCGCTGAAACAAAACGCGCCTCCGGTATGTCTGAAATTTTTGTTGCAGGTTATCGCGAGTATCAGCGTTTGTCAGAGCGCGGCTATGCCAACAACAATGATCTGTTAGATGCTGTTCAACGTGCCATGCGTGTGGAACTCAGCCGCGAGATCGAGCACCTAGAGTCGCAAATACCTTTTCTCGCCACCGTCGGTTCCACCAGCCCCTACGTCGGTCTTTTTGGAACCGTTTGGGGAATCATGAATTCGTTTCGCGCGCTTGGGCTGTCTACTGAGCAAGCAACGGTGGCGAGTGTGGCGCCAGGCATTGCCGAAGCCTTGATTGCAACAGCAATGGGTCTGTTCGCCGCAATACCGGCGGTCATCGCCTATAATCGCTTTTCCTATCATGTCGAGAAGCTGGTCGGCCAATATGAGATCTTTATGGAAGAATTCGTTAGCATCGTGAATCGTCAGCTGACGATCGAAGAGAAGTAAGCACATAACTCATGAGTAAGTACCGCGACCGTAAGCGCAAACCGATTGCCGAGATCAATGTGGTTCCCTACATTGATGTTATGTTGGTGCTGTTGATTATTTTTATGGTGACCGCGCCATTACTCACCGAAGGCGTTAAAATAGATTTGCCACAAACCGAGGCTAACCCGGTTGAGTTCAACCCCGAATCACCCGAGCCGATGATTCTGTCGGTGGACGAAGACGGGCAGCTCTATATCGATGATCTGGCAAAAACGCCCGAGCAAGTGCTGACCTACGCTAAAGCGTTATACAGCCGCAAACCAAAAACCGATTTTTTGGTACGCGGTGCAAAGCAAGCCGCGTATGATGATGTTCTACAAGCAATGGTATTGTTAAAACAGGCGGGCGTAGAAACCGTAAGTTTAGTGACTGAACCAATACAAGATAAGAAATAATAGAATTACCAATGAGTGATCGACGAAAAAAAGGTGGGAAGACCAACAGGATGATCGCGTACATCGCGGCTGCGTTGGTGCACGCGATTATTATTGGGGCGGTGCTTTACAACGTTAGCGTCAAACGCGAGAACGTCGAAGCCTTTGACGCTGAGAAAATCGATGTTGTGAAAGCCAGCGTGATTGATGATCGTAAGCTTAGGGAAGAAATCGAAAAGCAGAACGAAAAAGATCGCAAGAAGAAAGAGCAAGAGCGTAAAGAACGTGAGCGCCAAGAAAGGCTCAAACAAGAAACTGAAAAGAAACAGCAAGAGCTGAAAGAACTCGAAAAGAAGCAGCAGGAAGAAAAAGCCAAGGCCGAACAGCTTGAAGCCGAGCGTAAAAAAATCGCGTTGGAGAAAGCTAAGGAAGAAAAGGCTCGAAAAGATGCCGAAGACAAACGCAAAAAAGAATTAGCCGAACAAAAACGTAAGCAAGAGGCAGAGAAAAAACGCCTCGCAGACGCCAAAGCCAACCGTGAGCGAATTGAGCGTGAAAATCGTGAGATAGAGTTGCAACGTGAGTTGGAACGTGAGCTTGAGTTAACCAAGCAGATGGAGGCGGACCGGCGGGCTAAAGAACGGACAACGACTGTGGTAGGCAAATACACAGCGCTTATCCGGCAAGCGGTTCAACCAAAATTACGTTTAAGTAGTAGTATGAATCCGAGCTTGGTGGCAAAAGTCAATATTAAACTATCTCCACGTGGCGATGTGCGCTCGGTGCGTATCATAAAATCCAGTGGAAATGCTGAGTTTGATAGCGCCGCAGAAAGGGCTGTTATAGCGGCGAGCCCGCTACCTATTCCGACGCCGGAAGAAGATGCTGAAGCGCACCGAATTTTCCAAGACATTGTAACCAACATATCTCCATAGAAGGGTGGCGATGAACAATATGAAAAACATTCAGTCAGTTTTATTCAAAGTTGTATTGCTTTGCATATTTGTGATGCCTGCTTCAGCACAAGTTGAGATTGACATCGGTGGGGCCCAGGTTCGAGGTATACCTATCGCAATCGTGCCGTTTAAAACAGCCGATGGCCAACCCCTAGAACATCAAATCCACGAAATCGTGGCGAAAGACCTGAACGCTTCTGGCAAGTTTGAGTCGATCCCAACAAGTGATTACTTGAGTTTTCCTTCGCGTGACGAAGAGGTTAGGTACAAAGATTGGCGCTTGGTTAACGCTGAGATTTTAGTTATCGGAGAAGTTTGGGCGCTTGACGCTGGAAAATACGAGGTACAGTTTCGTATGTACGACGTAGCACGCCAGCAAGAAATTGGCACTGGGAAACGTATATCCAATTTGAATCCGCGTGACCTACGTACCGCTGCGCACGTGGTAAGCGATACGGTTTATCAGTCCTTTCTAAAACGCCCTGGCGCCTACCAGTCAAGAATCGCCTATGTGAGTCGCACAGAGATAGAGTATCAACGCTATCGTTATCGCCTGATGGTGGCCGATTGGGATGGCTATGGAGCGACTGAAATTTTCGCTAGTTGGAAACCATTGCTTTCACCGAGCTGGTCGCCAAATGGAAAGCAGATCGCATTTGTCGGCTACGCCAGCGATGGGCCAATTATTCAAATGGTGGACCTTACTACCATGCAAACCAAGACCATTGCTGGTTTCAAAGGCGTTAACTCAGCACCAGCCTGGTCGCCAGATGGTTCTAAAATCGCGTATTCGACATCGCGGCACGGTAGCCCTGATGTCTACATTTATGATGTGCAAAGCGGGCAGCATGAGAGAATTAACTCTCATTACGGTATTGATACTGAGCCTGCTTGGTCGCCGCGAGGAGAGAGCTTGTTGTTCACATCAAGCCGCTCAGGTAAGCCGCAAATTTACAGTTACAGCTTGCTCGACAAGTCTGTTACACGCATGACTTTTGAGGGCGATGAAAATGCCAATGCATCCTTCGATTTTGAAGGTCGCAACATCACCTTAGTGCACGAAGGCGGCAAAATTGTGGTAATGCGCGAAGAAGATGGGCAGATGACTTTGCTGACCAATTCGAAATATGACGAAAGTCCTAGTTTTTCTCCGAATGGAGACATGGTATTGTATAAGACAGAGCAGGGCTATGAGCCTGCATTAATGGTGGCCTCTTCGGATGGCCGCATTAGGACAAGGTTGGAATTTGTAAATGGTGATGTGCGTGAGCCGGCGTGGTCATCGTTACGACAATAATTTATTAACACGGCACAATAACAAATCATTCTTGGAGTGAAATTATGAATCGCTATTTAGGTCTACTTTTGACAGTAGTACTTGCCCTAACCATTTCCGCCTGTAAAACTAAACCGAAAGATGGTGGTGGAGTAGATACAAGCACAACGACCAATACGCAACAGGTTGATCCTAATGCAAATAACGCGTTCGACACTGGCTATTCGGCTGAAGATCTTTTAAACCGCTTCGGTATCGAAGGTGATCCACTGAACTACACTATCTTGTATTTTGAATACAACAGCTCTGCGATTGATGAGCGTTCACGCATTATCGCAACTCGTCATGCGCAAGTATTAGCTCAGCGTGGTGGTGCAAATGTAAATCTTGAAGGCCATGCGGATGAGCGCGGCACTCGTGATTACAACTTGGCATTAGGTGAGCGTCGTGCTCAAACTGTGTCTAGCCTAATGAGCGCAATTGACGGTAGCAGCCGAATTCAAACTATTTCATACGGCGAAGAGCGCCCAGCCGACCCTGCACACACAGAGGCCGCTTGGCAGCAAAATCGTCGCGTAGAAATTAAATACTAATTAAATTAGCTCACCTTTGGGTGAGCTAACTGTGCAAAGGGATTAGACTGTTCTGATCCCTATCACAGTAGATCGGTTATTTATGCGACAAATTAAAATAGCTTTTATGATGGTCGGGGTAGCACTCAGTGTTGCCCCGATTTTTTCTGTGGTCTCAGCTCAGCAAGGCAATACTCAAGCACAAATGTTGCTTGAAATGCAGGCTCTGCGGCAAGAGATCAGTGAACTACGCGACATGGTCGAGCGCCAGCAATACCAGCTTCGTAAATTGCAGCGTGCATCAACAGGTACTCCAGCTGTAAACCCAAATACGAGCTACTCAGCGCCCGCTGTTGGTACTGGTGCGCAAGGGTCTCAAGGTGGCCAGTTTGGTACAGTCGGTGAAATAGGTAGTCTGCCATCAGCTACTGGGCAATCTGGTGCTTTACAAGGTCAGGTATATCAAGACTCCTCAGCTGGCCAACGCACTCCTGGTGATTTTTATCAGCCTTACACGCCTGATCAGGTACCTTCGACCACAGAGCAAGGTTCAATAAATGGTGTTGAGGAGCGTGTGATAACAGCGCCAAGAGTCAGCGGCCCTGTCACGGATTATCCGCCGGTGGTGGATCGTAGTATCGGTGGTTCGCCGTCGGTGCCAGTAGAAGAATTCCCAGTCAGTGAAGCGGCCGAAGGCGGTGAAGCTGTCGCAGGCCAATGGCGCTCGACGGCACCTTCGACAACTCAATATCAGAACCGCCCAACACAGACTACACCGCAAGTCGATCGTGGGTCGGTCAATGTTCCTATTGCGGGTACTGTGCCACCTGGTGGTGTGATTGCTATCCCTCAAGTTGAGCAAAGCAACACGCAACCTCAGGTCTCAACGCCGGATCAGCAAGTGGCGGTGGCGCCAATAGAGCAGCCATCAGAGACTCAAGCGATTCAAACTTCACTGAGTGAAACAGATTACTACGGCCAGGGCTTTGATTTGTTAAAGCAATCGAAGTACGAGCAGGCCGCTACTGTATTCGAGCAACAGTTAAAGGCGTATCCACAAGGCGATTTAGCCGATGATGCCCATTACTGGATAGCCGAGGCCATGCACGTGAGCCGTAAGCTCGATGTGGCTAAACAACATCTAAAGGCGATCATTCAAAACTATCCGCAAAGCCGGCGCTTGCCAGATGCGATGCTTAAAACCGCGTATATCGAGCAACAGCAGGGCAATGAAATAGAAGCGCGGATTTTATTTCAGGAGATAGTCAACTATCATCCCAAGTCAGATGCTGCAATAGCAGCTAAGAACCGGCTGGCCGCCAGTAATTAACGAACACCAAGGCCCCGATTGGGGCCTTCTTTTTTTGTGACGATTCGAATTACCGAAATTTTTTATTCCATTCAAGGAGAGTCTGCCACCATGGGCTACCCAACCGTGTTTGTGCGCCTGACTGGTTGCCCAATGCGTTGCTCCTATTGTGATACGGCCTACGCCTTTCATGGCGGTGAAAAAATGGCATTGGACGACATTCTGAAAGAGGTCGGCCAGTACAGTGCCAAGCACGTAACCGTCACTGGCGGTGAACCGCTCGCGCAGCCTAAATGCCATGAGCTGATGACCTCGTTGTGCGATCAAGGTTATCAGGTTTCCCTTGAAACAGGCGGCGCTATAGATATAAGCAAGGTGGATCCGCGTGTGTATGTGGTGCTGGATATTAAAACACCCGCTTCTAACGAAGAACCGAATAATACCTATGAAAACTTGGATCACATCAAGCCAACAGATTGCCTGAAATTCGTGATCTGTAACGAAAGCGATTACCAGTGGTCAAAGGTGTTTGTGGCCGACCGCGCGCTGGATGAGAAATGCGATGTGTTTTTCTCTCCATCGGCCGACGAACTGTCTGCGACAGATCTGGCCGATTGGATTGTTAGAGATCAGTTGGCAGTAAGAATGCAGGTCCAACTGCATAAAATCCTTTGGGCTAACGAAGCCGGGCGATAAAGCACAAGATTAAAATGAGTAAGAAAGCAGTTATTTTGGTTTCCGGCGGGCTCGACTCAGCTACAGTACTAGCCATGGCTAATGCGCAAGGCTATGAGTGTTTCGCGTTGAGCATGGATTATGGCCAGCGCCATCGTATTGAGCTAGACCGCGCTCAGAAAGTCTCTATCTCAAACGGAGCTATTGAGCATCGGGTTGTGCGCATTGATATTGGTAACTTTGGTGGCTCAGCGCTGACCGATCAAGACATCAATGTACCTACTGAAGAAACCGATGAAATTCCCGTGACTTATGTGCCCGCGCGCAATACGGTATTCCTTTCCGTAGCCCTGGGTTGGGCTGAAGTGCTTGGCGCTAAAGCAATCTTCATCGGTGCAAACGCGGTCGATTATTCCGGCTACCCAGATTGCCGCCCAGAATACATTGAGGCATTTCAGAGTATGGCGAACCTAGCCACCAAGGCTGGTGTAGAGGGCGACTCCATTGAGATCCAGGCACCAATAATTAGCCTAAGCAAAGGTGAGATTATTCAAGAGGGTTTGAGGCTGGGGGTGGACTATTCGCAAACCATTTCCTGCTACAACCCGCGAACCGATGGCAAGGTATGCGGTGCGTGTGATTCATGTCGAATTAGAGCGGCTGGCTTTTTAGAAGCCGGCGCGGACGACCCAGCGCTAATTTAATCTCTATTACTCTAGGTGACGTTCGCCTTTAGGTAACTCAATTAACTGAGTACCTAGAATTGAAAGAACGCAATAGGCTGTAAAATAGTAATAGCCTGCGTGCAAGGTTGCCGACACCGCGTCGTTTGAACGAGTGGCTAGAAACGCCATAAAAATACTCACTACAAACACATCGGCCATCGACCATTTACCAATCGCAGAAATTACTTTGAGAACGCTGTCGCGCGCCCGAAGGTTTTTAAATAGTAGTAGAACCAGCAACAAGCCTATTTTTACGACTGGCACGACCACACTGAACACAAGAATAAGCCAAGCAACCAAATAGTTTTTGTCGGCAAATAGGTTCTCAATGGTTTGCATAATGCTTTGGGTTGCCTCGTATAGATCAAGCTGCCCGAGAATAGGTACAACCTTACCGACTTTTATAGTCAACATTGCCATCATCAGCCCCGGGTAGAGGCAGGCTAGAGAAGCAAGAATGAGTATCAGCGCGCTTATATTACGTTTCGACATGAACAGAGCCCAAAACCTGAATTACACCACAATTCGAACCGTGATAGACACGTGTTTTTGTGATTATCGCTGTACATGGCGTGGGCCGCTAACATTCGTGAAATTCATCAAAAAAACAGTTGACCAAGGCAGCAGAAGTAAAGATAATCACGCCTCTTTTCAGCGGTCTGCTATGATTCGTTGAACAGAAAGCGAATTTCACGACTTAGCATTCGATTGTGTTGAAAGTCAGTTCGCGGAAATTTTGAAATGTGACGGGCCGTTAGCTCAGTTGGTAGAGCATCTGACTTTTAATCAGGTGGTCGCGCGTTCGAATCGCGCACGGCCCACCATTCAAATAAATTTTATAAATCAAACGCTTATAAGGATTGTATGCAGTTTTGAATGCCAATTTAGAGCTTTGCAATGCGATTATTCGGCTCTACCCCATGGTTTGATTCCAAGCCATTTGAGTTTCAAACTATACATCTCTCATCGAAATATGTTTTAACCGGAATCTGTATTCCTCCGATGCATGGCTTGAGGTATCACCACACGCAACAACGATACATAGCATTAAGCAATGGATAGGAGCCGCCAAGTAAAGGTCGCCGATCACAGTTTAAGTTAGCGGAGGAGGAGAAAGAATGGGGGGCGAATGCGCGCTTGATTGTGTCTTCTGAATTAGGTCATGCTCGGATTGACATTACTCGCGTTTATTTGGATAAGTATTACAGTACTCATTTGGAAAATTCATGGATAGCGCTTGCGGAGTTACGCACAAACGAGCCAGTTAGCAGCTGAAATCATTAGCTACAAAATTTGGTGGGGTTTGCGACGCAACTTGTTTTGTCAGATCACCAGCGTTGCTGAAAACTCATCAATGGAACGGAGAATAGCCGCATGTTACGAAGCGACTTGGCTGGGTATATTAGGTTTAGTTCCGGTACGTTCTGGTAGACTTCTACGCAAGTATTCGAGATTCAGAGATTTGGTCGGTTTACGTGAGGCTATGGGATGAACGAGATGAAAGCAACACGACCTTTGGCCTATCATGAATTGATAAGACAGGTTCCTTAATCAAGGCTTTAAAATAGTAGATGATCATCACTAATAATAATTTGCATCTCAAAACGAAAACTCAGCAGCTACGCCTCTTACATAAATCTGTAGCTTCTACTTTGCTTATCGTGATCGTTTTGACGTCTATTTATGCGCTTGTGCTTTGGGAAGCAGTTGATCTAAAATTTTTGAAAATTTGGTTGGTCTTGGCACTAATATTACCCATTGCTCGGTTGGCTTTATTTTATTGGAACTGGAAATTACTCACTGAAGAAAACGCGAGAACGTTTAGACAGTTTATATTTATAGGAAATTTAATATCTGGATTGCTATGGGGGGCGAGCACGGTTTGGTTTTTTCCTGAGCAGTTGGAATACCAGCTTTTTATGCTATTCATGTTAGGGGGCATAGCGTTAGGAGCATCTAACTCTGACGCGAACTATTTATCAGGATATTACGCGTATATATGGAGCTCATTGTCACTGCTCGTTGTCGCCCTGATTTTGGTTGGAGAAGAAATTCAAATAGGTATAGGGGTAACAACCATTCTTTTTATGCTAGCAATCTCGATTTACGGGCGAGCCTCTCATAAGACGACGTACGAGAGTATAAAACTTCGCTTCGAAAATGATGACCTTGTGCAAAAGCTTGAAGAGAAAACGCTGCTTGCCGAAAAAGCAAACACGTCTAAGTCCAAGTTTCTTGCTACCGCTAGTCATGATTTACGCCAGCCTCTTCACACGTCAATTTTACTGCTCGATGCTTTAAGGTTTACTTTAGATAAAGACTCGCAGAATGAGATTTTGAATAAATTGGTCCGGTCCCATGACCATCTATCCAAACTTTTCGACTCGTTGCTGGATATCTCTAATCTGGATTCCGGTTCAGTCAACGTGAACTCACAAGCAGTCTCAATTCCAGAGCTATATTCTTCTCTAGAGGAGGAATACAGCCTAGCTGCGCAAAAGAAAGGTCTCAATTTTATTGTTGAGCCTATTAATGGCTTTATTAAAACAGACCCAATTTTGATAAGTCGTATTATTGGAAACTTGTTAAGTAATGCCATTCGCTACACAGCAACAGGTGCCATTACTCTTGGCGCAATAGAAGATCAAAATCAGGTTTTGATAACCGTAGTCGATACCGGAATAGGTATTTCAAATGATCATCATCAGCAAATTTTTAATGAATTTGAGCAGCTTAACAACGGTCATCGAGATTATCGCCTTGGCCTCGGTTTGGGTTTATCAATCGTTAAACGTTTGTCTGACCTTCTTGATCATGAGATCACGCTTGATTCTACAAAGGGGTCAGGATCAACTTTTTCTCTTCGATGTCAAAAAGAAGATTCACAACAAGAATTTGTGCAATCGACTGTTGCGTTAACAGATATAGACGTTAAGCGTAGGCTAACTGTTCTATTTGTTGATGATGAAAAATCGGTCAGAGAGGCCATCAGTCTGGTATTAAACAACTTTGATATGAATGTCATAACCGCAGAGTCGGCGTCTGAGGCCATTGAGCACCTCGCCAGCCTGAAACCTTCACTGGACGTGATTGTTGCAGATTATCGTTTGAAAAATGGAGAGACTGGTTTTGATGTGATTGAAAAGGTGTGCGAACTTATGAATGCTGATATTCCTAGCATCATTGTAACCGGAGAGGCGAATCTTGATCAGATGAAACCGGCACAGAGAAAAGACGTGGTCATTGTTCAAAAACCAATAAGTTCAGCAGTGCTAATGCCGCTTATCTTAGAGCGGATTAATAAAGAAGGGTAACTTAGTCACAACAAAAGCCGCTATTTAAGCGGAAAAAATGAGTAGCAACACAATCTAAAGCAACCCCGAGTCCTTGGCTTTTTTAATGCACTCCGACCGTGAGCTCACATCAAGAATCTGAAAAATCGCATTGATGTGTGTTTTAACAGTGCTGACACCAATGAACAACAGTTCGGCAATCGTCTTATTATCGTAACCTTTATAAATCAGTTCCATCACTTCTTGTTGCCGACGACTTAACGGCGACTCTGTAACCGCTACATTCTTTGGCAGCATCTTAAAAATGTTTGTTAAATTACGAGGGTAATACAGCTCTCCAGAGACAACCATACTAATTGCTTCTCTTATTTGCTCGGCACTTTCTGATTTTGCAATAAAACCCGATGCCCCGATCTTTTTTGCATCATGAATTTTCGCAACATTCATTTCTGAAGAAACAATCAGAACTGGAGACTGTGGCTTCTTATCTAAGCAAATACGTAATACGTCTAAACCATCTACGTCCGGAAAAGTCAGATCTAATAGTATTACATCATAATGTCTGTCGCCGTTAAGCAACTGCATCGACTCGTGTATGTTGACCGATGTGTGAATGCTAATGTTCTTACTTTGTTGAGACAAAATATGCCCCAAGCCTTCAGAAAACATTTTATGGTCATCAATAATTAATACGTTCATATCCCTTTTTGCAATACGCCTGATGGGTAGGCGATTAGTCTACTGTGGTGGGTCATGCTTGGTTGTCGTTTCTTTGAGCTGCCGCCTCTGTGGCAGAAGCGCTAACCCTTTTCAATAAATCATATTTATCAGTAAGGCGTTTAAAAAGACAGCGTTATAGCAAAAATTAGTACTTTGGGTGGACTACACAATCCTTGCTTGTGGATAAGATCATTTATATTGAAATCTTAATCTAACCCTAACTTATGCCACAGATTATCAGATCAACGATTGTCGTTTTCATTGTGTTCTCCTCAGGCATTATTCAAGCAGCGACCCCCGGCTTGCCATTTACCGAAGATTTCACCAACACCGCACTGCAAGACACCGCACAAACAAACGCGCGATGGGACACAGACGAAGAACAACTAACATTGTCACAATGGCAACGCAGATTTGGTGCGCTGCAAGAGGCCACTACAACTAGCAGCGATATCACGGCAGATAGCAATGGTACTGGTGCCATTGTGCTGGGTGATGTCAATGGCGATGGCTATCTTGATGTCGTTGTGGGTAATGCCGACACAACTAATCGTCTGTATTTAAATAACGGCAGCGCCGACCCATTTAGCGGCGTCACTGGCACTAATATCAGTGAGGACATCAATAACACTACTGCCATTACATTAGGTGATATGGATGGCGATGGTGATCTCGATGTCATTGCCGGTAATAGATTCATGACCGGCGACACTAACCCAGCTAGCCTAGCTAACCGGCTGTATTTAAATAACGGCAGCGCCGACCCATTTAATGGCGTCATTGGTAAGAACATCGGCGTGGACAGGAATACCACGACGGCCATTGCCGTGGGCGATGTCGATAGCGATGGCGACCTTGATGTTATTGTGGGTAATAACCCTGAACGTAACCGATTGTATTTAAATAACGGCAGCGCCGACCCGTTTAACGGCGTTACCGGCACCAACATCAGCACGGATGCCAATAACACACAGGCCATTGCCCTCGGTGATGTGGATGGCGATGGTGATCTCGATGTCATTGCCGGTAATAGAGGTATTGTCGGCGAAGCTAACCGGCTGTATTTAAATAACGGCAGCGCCGACCCATTTAACGGCGTCACTGGCACAGACATCACGGAAGATGCTAATGATACTCGTGCCATTGCCCTAGGCGATGCCGATGGTGATGGTGATCTGGATATCATTACGGGTAATGCCCTCCCCGTCAATGGCGGGGACGCTAACCGATTGTATTTAAATAACGGCAGCGCCGCGCCGTTTAACGGCGTCACCGGCACCAACATCAGCGCAGATTCTAATTCTACACAAGCCATTGCCCTGAGTGATATTGATGGTGATGGTGACCTAGATGTGATTGCTGGTAATCGCTCCGGGACTAGCCGGCTGACGTTAAATAACGGCAGCGCTAATCCGTTTAACAGCGCTACCAGCACCGACATCAGCGCGGATACTAATTTTACTTTTGCCATTGCCATAGGGGATGTGGATGGTGATGGCGACCCAGATGTTATAGCGGGTAATGGTAGTCCTTTGGGTGGTGAAAGAAATCGCTTGCATCTAAATAATGGCAATACCAATCCGTTTAACGGTGTCGCCAGCACGAACATCACGGCGGATGGAGACCTCACGGAAGCCATTGCAGTCGGCGACGTGGATGGTGATGGCGACCTTGATGTCATTGTGGGTAACAGGGTCACCCAACCTACCAGATTGTATTTAAATAATGGCAGTGCCGACCCATTTGACGGTGTTACTGGCACCAATATCAGCGCAGATTCTAATTCTACACAAGCCATTGCTCTGGGAGATGTGGATGGTGATGGCGATCTGGATGTGATTGAAGGTAATCGCTTCGCTACTAACCGACTTTATTTAAATAACGGTACTAATGACCCATTTAACGGCGTCATTGGCGTGAATGTCACGGCCGAGCGTGGTTCCACTCGTGCCATTGCGCTGGGTGATGTTGATGGCGATGGCGACCTCGATCTAATTGAGGGGAATGACTCCCCTGGTGGTAGTGCCACAAGAATTAACCGGCTTTATTTAAACAACGGCAGCGCCGACCCGTTTAACGGTGTTACTGGCAGGAACATTACGGCAGATGCCAATGAGACCTTTGCCATTGCGCTGGGTGATGTCGATGGTGATGGCGATCTCGATGTTGTTGCGGGTAATTCTCGCCGTTTCGCCGATGTCAGTAACCGATTGTATTTAAATAACGGCAGCGCTGACCCGTTTAATGGCGTCAGCGGAGTGAATATCAGCACGTATAGAGGTGGCACAAGTGCCATTGCGCTTGGTGATATGGATGGTGATGGTGATCTTGACGTTGTTACAGGTCGTAACGGATCAACCAACCAACTGTATTTAAATAACGGCAGCGTCGACCCGTTTAATGGTGTCACTGGCGTGAATATCACGGCAGAGCGCAGTTTCACTCGAGCTATTGTGTTGGTCGATGTCGATGTCGATGGTGATCTCGATATCATTGAGGGTAATTCCCGCGGTTTTGATGATACCAACCGATTGTATTTGAATAATGGCAGCGCCGACCCGTTTAATGGCGTTATAGGAAGAAACATCGGCCGGGATATGAATGACACTATCGGCATTGCCGTGGGCGATGTGGATGGCGATGGCGACCTCGATGTCATGGCGGGTAATCTCAGGCAACCTAACCAACTGTATTTAAATAACGGCAGCGCCACCCCGTTTAACGATGTTAGCGGTACGAATATCGACGCAGGTACCGACATCACTCGTGCCATTGCGATAGGCGATGTGGATGGCGATGGCGATCTCGATATCATTGCGGGCAATGCAGATACGTTTACCAGTTCCAGCCCTAATCGGCTGTACTTAAATAACGGTAGCGCCGATCCGTTTAACGGTGTGATTGGCGTCAACATCACAGCGGATACCGATGATACAGTGTCGATTGTGCTGAGCGATGTGGATAGCGATGGTGATCTTGATGTCATCGCGGGTAATTTTCTTCAACCTAACCGACTATATTTAAATAACGGCAGTGCCGATCCGTTTAACGGCGTTATTGGCACGAATATCACGTCAGATGCC
>CALKRK010000003.1 GCA_937989675.1 uncultured Arenicella sp.
GTTTCGGTAAGTGGAAAATCAGACATAAAGGGCTCACTTGGAATGCGTGAAAGAGTGACTATTTAAAGGGCGGGATGTTACCATATTTGTCCGCACTAAACGGCTTCAAATTACATGTCAATTAACTGGCAACAATACACCTTAGATGAGCTTAAATCGCACGCCACAACGGTATTTCGTGAAGGCGGCGGTTCACGGCCCGACGTTCTCCTAATCGAGATCGACGGTGAAAGAGCCGTGCTTAAAGACCAAGGTGGCGCCGATCGATTATTCGCTATGTTAATCGGCCCTGTGCTGAACTGGCGCGAATGCAAAGCGCTGCGAAAATTAGCCGCTGTGAAAAGTATTCCCAACTTACTCAGCAAACCAAGTTCACGCGCTTTTTTAATGAGTTATCACGACTCCGAGCAGATTACACGACTTACCCAGTACACCCCTGAATGGCCAGCGTTTTTCGATAAGCTCAGTGCCGCAATAGCCGAAATCCACGAGGCCGGCGTTGCTCATAATGATTTGCGAAATCCTACCAACACCCTGGTTACCGCCGACGGCGAGCCTATATTGGTTGATCTGGTGGCCTGCTTTTGTCGAGGCCATGTTTGGAATCTACCGAACCAATGGCTCTTCAATAAATTCTCCAAAGTTGATTTGTCAGCCATCACCAAAATTAAAAGCAAGGTCGCTCCAGAGCTGATCAATAGCGATGATGTCATCGCCGAGGAAATCGCCGGTAAAGCCGGCATGGCCGCAAAAGGGTTAGGCCAATGGATCCGACGCTTGTCACGTAAGCTTTTTACCAAATAGCGACTTAAACCTATCGCTTTATTCGTTGGCTAATTTAGGTAAAACTAAGTAAAGAACCTGAGAAGCAAAATATCCCAAAAATAGTGGTCGACCAACATTACTGCAAACAAATACATCAGGTATTTGATTGAATAGAAGAAGGTACGGCGCGACAATTCGTCACTGTAATTTCGATACAGCTTGTACACGTAATACATAAACCGTGCGTTTAGATAAAACGCACCCGCCAGATAGATGCCGCCAAACATGTGTATCGAGAACGGCAACAAAGTCACCGCCACTAAAATATAGGTGTAGAGCAGTATTTGTAACCGCGTGAATTCCTCACCATGAGTGACCGGCAACATTGGCACACCGGCCTTGGCATATTCTTCCCGCCGATATAGGGCTAGCGCCCAAAAATGCGGTGGCGTCCATGCGAAAATCACGAGAAACAATAAACAGCCTTCAGCCGTTATCGAGTTCGTCATCGCGACCCACCCCAGTAACGGCGGCGCAGCCCCAGCAGCACCGCCAATCACAATATTTTGCGGGGTCGCGGGCTTAAGAAAAACTGTATAGATCACGCCGTAACCCACCATCGAGATAAATGTCAGCACGGCGGTCAAGATATTCACCCAAACCACCAAAACCACCATCCCTAAAATACAGAGCAAGGCTGCAAATACGATGGCCTGCCATACATTCAAACCGCCGGTTGCCAATGGCCGATTTTGAGTACGCGCCATAATGGCATCTGCGCGCATATCAATAATTTGATTCATTGCCGCGCCAGAAGACGCCGCTAAGCCAATACCAAGCGAAGCAAGCACCACGGTCACCCAGTCGGGCAAGCCTTTAACAGCCAATAACATACCAACAAACGCGGTGAACACAATTAGCATCACCACTCGCGGTTTGGTCAAGTCATAGTATTGTTGAATCGCTTGGCTTAGGGAATGCTCAGCCGCACTCGCGTGATGAGAGTCAGTCATGGCTAGCCAATCTGCGACGCTTTCAATAAGCGCTTGATGTCTTTCTTAATTAGGTTCGGGTCGGCCGAAGGCGGATAACTCATCATTAAGTTTCCAGCAGGGTCAATGATGTAAAAACGATCGACGTTCGCCTCTTTTGGCGCATCCTCAAGCTGCAATACCTTAGTCCAGTTATCAAACTTGCTCGACTCAACTGAATAAGACTCAACCGGGCTGTATTTAGCCGCTAGATCAGTTGCAACAGCGGACGCTAGACCGGTGTGCATAAAAACCGTACGTATGCGCGTCATATCATTATTTTGCATAAATCGGAGCTGCCGCATCTTTAGAATATTGTTTTCACAAGCCTCCGAACAACCCTCTTTTACGACAACAAGAAAAATCCACTGTCGGCGGAACGAATCAAGTTCAACCGTGCCGTTAGAACCTTGCATGACCAAGTTGGCAACCTGTCGTACAGGCTTATAGATATCACCATAGTTATTGAAGCTCTTGGGCTGATAGAAAAACGCTCCGGCGATCGGCGCGGTAAATACCAAGAATATCAGTATCATTTGCACTCGATTCCAAAACTGGGCTTTCGAGGTTGGTGTGTCAGTCGTCATACAATTAATTCGCTATCGCTCTTTCTTAAGGGGAACACAAGCGCAGCAACTACGAGCCACTGCGTGCTCTGATTGATTTAAACAGCATGAACACGCTGATAATCAGCATCGCCAACGCCATTGCAAACCACTGCAGAGCATACGCTTTGTGTTTGCCTACCCACTTATCGTCTATGGTCGGCCAATCGATTTCTAGTGCAGTTGGGGCATCAGTATCGGGCGCCAATTCTAACACTAACGGAAACAAGTTTAATTGCATTTGCGCCGCATATTCGTCCAAAGGCAAATATTGCCAAACAGCTCCGTCGGAAATCGCATACCGTTCGTCCCATAAAGGCGGCTGAGCGGGCGGTGTATTCAAGCGCCCGCGTATCGAAACAAGCTCGGAAGGCGTCTCAACTGCTGGCAATATCTCTCGTGAATCACCAACACTAACCCAACCTCGGGCCACCAAAATGGTTTGCTCGCTTTGTGTGACAAACGGCGTAAACACTTGGTAACCCACCTTCCCTTTAACCACTTGTCGGTCCACAAATACAGTACCATTTGGCAAAAACCGACCAGACTCTTCGATCAAACGAAAGCGTAACTCCTCGTTATTTACATCCAGCGACGACAAATCAACCGATGTCAGCTGCGAACGCTGTATTCGATCATCCAAAATCGCTTGTTTTTGACTCGCGCGATCCAGTTGCCAAACACCTAAACGCACCATGGTCAAGATAAGCACTAAGGCTAAAACCAATAATGCCGGGCGTTTCCAGGCTTCAGGTTGGGTACTTTTGTCAGTCATTCGCAACACAACGACGGAAATAAGGTAAACTCAGCCGTCCATGATACAGCCCTAATTGTCCAGACCCAACAGAGACCGTAACAGATGAGCAAAATAGTTATTATCGTTCTACTTCTCGCCATGATTGCAAGCTTGGGCGTAGGTCTGTTCCACCTTCTGAAAACACCAGACGAGCGTGATACTGGCGACAAATTGGTTAAATCGCTAACCTGGCGTATCGGCATTTGGGTGGTTCTGTTTGTGTTTATTCTTCTTTCAATGAAAATGGGCTGGATCACACCAAGCAGCTCGGTTCATCCGCAGAAGTTCAACGAAGAGCAGCAGCAACGGATTGATGAGGAAAAGTAGTCGTTCTTTTAATCACGCGTAATAGTGATATTTAGTTCGCTTTCGTTGTTTGAATTATGTATCAGCTTAACCGGGAAGCTTAGTCTATTTCTTGCATGCTGATGCGTTTCGTTGTGCCGCTCGCAGGGCCATTGAGTGCTCGTTTCAGTTACGTAAGAACGGCATATCGCCGTTAAAGGCTCATCGCGTTTCACCACCTCCCCACTTGAAGCTGAACTATAATCGCTAAATATATGGGTCAGATCGTAAAGCTCACTGCAGGAATTATCTATTGGATCTAACTCGTCACCTAAGCAAATATCGGCACGGATAGGCTTCCATCCGCAGTGGCTATTCGCGGAAACTTCATTCCTAGGAAAAGTGACGGTGTGTCTGCCATTGCTAATTTCAGGCAAATAGTAGCGATAAATCTGATCGCTATGCACCCCAGCAAAAAGAGCCCAATTTTTACAGCGCCTAGAATCATTCGTTGCGATGTACACAACTTGAATCGCATAGTTGACCCCGCCATCAATCGTGCCAGAGACTGTTTCCATTTCAATTTCTGACTCTGGTGTGCGTTTCGACCCTGTGTCGCTACAAGCGGTCAGATACATCAAAGCGGTAAAGATAAGCATGTAGCTTAAAGGTCGTACTCCCGAGTTTTTCATGCACATATCCAATTTAGTCAATACCAACTCTTTGCCCAGCTTGCCCTTGCTTGTATCCATATCATTATTTGTTAACTAAAAATTTGGCAACGACAGATTACGCCTACAACATCATCTTTGCCAACCATATCAACACAAAGATTAAGCTTCGTGGAATTTACCGTAAAGTGACACTTGCTCTATTGTATACATTAAACAATACACAATACATGTTAGACTTGACGATAGAAGTTACACCAAAAACTTTGTTAGCCGATTGCCTCAATACAAACCAACATAGATGGTGACCGTAGTCGTCGCACCATCGCATTTTTTATAAACCAAAGGAAGATTATTATGGCCTCTAATGCTTTATTACGGGTATTAACCGCATCTAGTTTATGCGCCTTTACAGTCAATGCGACGGCAGGCGTAAAAGAACTTAGAG
>CALKRK010000004.1 GCA_937989675.1 uncultured Arenicella sp.
GGCTGTTTTCAATTTCGATACCCGCGACGCTATCGAACACATCGTTGTGCGCAACATGAATGTTATCGCTCATGCCGACATAGATCGCGGCGTCTTCAATGCCTGAAATTACGTTATGTTCAACAACCCCGTTTTTACCCAGCTGCGGAAACACACCGTACACACCCGTATCCGCAATGATGTTATTGCGAATTTCAAAGTTGTTGCCCGCTTGACCCATAATGCCGTTGCCCTTGTAGCCGGTTATGTACAAGTTTTCGACCACCACGTTATTGCCCGAGTAGAGCACAGCGTCATTCAGCTTACCTAAGCCATCTAATCTCGCTCGCTTACCCTGCTCGATAACGCCGATCAGATGAATATTGTCTTTGTCAATGTACACCGTTTCCGAATAGGTACCAGGCATAATTCGAATAGTGGTCCCCGGCTCAGCCTTAGTGACAGCATCCTGAATTGACTCGCCAGCATTAACCACAACCGTAGTTTGATTTGCAACACCGGCTGGCCCTGTATTACCTAGAGACTCATCTTTCGACTTGTCGTAACCCCCAGCGAAACTCTTACCCCCCTGGCTATCAACAATGGTGGATACCGGCGCACTTTTTTGGCCGGCGTAATAGGCAACCGATCCAATGATTAGTCCTAAAGCTATCAGTATGACTATTTTAAATTTCATGCTCATTCTCCTCGATTCATTCTTTTACTCGGCCACCATCTTGAGCGACTTGCGCTCCAGCGTCTTGAATGACAGGCCGCAAGCCAGATGGCAGCTCTTGGGGTATCTCCGGTAAAAATTTCTCGTCCGTTAACGTGCGCATAAACGCCACGATTAAATCCAATTCCTTGTCAGTTAAATCTGGGCTGGTAATATGCCAATGCAATTTTAAATTGAGTTCCTCAGGAGCCGCATGGCCACGCCCCTTATTGTAAAACTCAGTCGCATCGCGCAAATTATCAAACACACCTGAATGCATATACGGCGCTGTTTTCTCGATATTGCGAAGCGTAGGCACCTTGAATGCACCTCTCAATTCAGGCATTTCATAAACTGCTTCTGCGCCAGCGTCAAAAGGCACACCTTTTTGCTCTGGAGCACCTATAACAGCCAATTGATTGTTAGTGAATGTCGGCGGAGTGTGGCATTCGGAACACCTTGCAACAAACGAGCGAAACACATTGAACCCAGCTATTTCCTCTTTTGTCATCGCATTATGATTGCCGTGAGCGTATTGATCGTAGCGGCTATTGAGTGAAATTAGCGATGTTTGAAACGCCGCCAGCGCCGTGTAAACATTGTTCAATTCCAAGCCGCCCTGCTGACTGAATGCATCTTCGAATAAACGCACGTAGATCGGCGCATTCTGCAAACTGCGCATAAGGTTTTCCGGGGTGGTACTCATCTCTTTATTAGAATACAGCGGCTCTAACATTTGCTGCTCAAGAGTCTTAACCCGAGCATCCCAAAAAAAGGAAGTCAGGAACGCGGCATTCCACAGGGTTGGCGCTGAACGCATGCCAAGTTCACCATCGAACCCTACAGATACGCCTTGCCCGTCGGTAAAACCTTGATTTGGATCGTGGCAACTGCTGCAGGCGAGTTGCCCATTCTTGGAGAGAATTGGGTCAAAAAACAAATAACGCCCAAGGTCAATTTGCTGTGGACTAAAACCATCGCGAACCGTTGGTAAACCTGTATGAGTGCCACCAACCCCGCGCCCCTGAGTCGAATCATAATATTGATATAAAGAACGAAGCTCACAGCGATTTCCGTCAACCAATTCAAAGCCTTTGGGGCACTGAGACTTAAGTTCAAAATTGGGGCTCCGAGAATACGAGTCACTTGGCCGCACCAAGCAATTCACCGCGCCAGCAATCAAAAGTACAACTAATAACTGTGACTTTTTATTGCTCATATGCGCTCGCTATTGTGTTGCAATATAAGCGAGCACATCCTGTATTTGCTGTTTGTCGGAAACCGTTGCCGCCATCATCTTCATCTGGCGGCCCAGCTTATCGTCTTTATGCCTACCTCGGCTTCCACTGAGAAAGTTTTGATACTGACGGCTTAAATAAGCAACACTTAAACCAGACAACTTTGGGGCATTCAGTAATTCGTTACCCTCTGCCTTAGGACCATGGCAAGCACCGCAAGACGACTGATAAATTTTATAGCCATGCTTTACGTCGGCAACTAACTCTTCAGTACTCGATTGTTCAATACCGCTATGCTTTAGCGACTGCAAGTATTCGGCCACCTGCCGTTTATCTGCATCCGTCTCAAGCAATGTCGCCATCGGCTGCATTTGCTGTGCATATTCATCGCCTTTATCCGCGCCACGAATACTCTTCGCAAAGTTATCTAACTGGCGAACTAAATAACTTGCTTGCTGCCCTGCCAAAGCAGGGCTTCCTAAGGCATCATTTCCTTGGCCTTGGGCGCCGTGGCAACTGGCGCAGTATTGTTCATAGAGCTGCTTAGCCGAGCCGCTTTCAGCCGCATATAACAAGCCGCTTATCAAAATCAACACGAATATTGATATAACTCTTAACACACTGACGCCCACTTAATCTGATTCAATTTGCTAGCTCAACACCACCTAAGGAGCCTAGTAAATCATATTATTCGACATTTCAGGTGATCGTTCCTACGAATTTTGAAAAGCGCAATCGATTTTCATGCTGGATCACTTATATGCTTTTTCCTGTATTCGCTTGGTGTCATGGTGTGTGTTTGTCGAAACGCTTTATTGAAGGAGCTGAGTGAACGAAAACCAGTATCGAGCGCAATCGACAAGATCGGCACGTGTGCCTGCTCAAGGTCAGCCAGTCGATCACTGGCATCTTTAATGCGAAACCCATTCAGGTAATCACTGAAATTTCGATACCCTAGGCCTGAGTTAATAATTTTGCGTAAACGATACTCAGGCAACGCCAACTTATCGGCCAACTGCCCAATAGTCAGACCAATTTCTCGATAAGCATGCTCTTTGTTCATTAATGCCTCTAATTGCTCAACAATATCTTTAGGCACATCAACGGCTGGCTCAGACTCCGCGGGCGCCTTAGAAGCACCCTGTTCTTGAAGCTCGTAATGCAGCACTCCTGGTGTAAGTTGCATCAGTTGAACATTAGCAATGAAACTCAAAATACCCACCGGCAGATACTGCCAAACGGCTAGCCAAGGGGCGCCAGGAAATACAATTTCGCGCAAAACAATCAAGATAAACGTAACCGACCCCGCCAACGCACAAAACCAAAATCTCAGCTCACGGCGCGCTTCAACAAGATCGTCACGCCAATAGCGAACCACAACAAACATAGCCCAGCCGAGCAAAACAAATTCCAATGCTTGGGGGGCGGTGCTGTATAACCAATATGGCAAAGCCACATCAATCGCGGCAAACCCCCTGCCTACCGCTGGGAAAAGCACTGTAATCGCAACTAGTGCCCAGCTCCAAGCCGCTAGCCGAAATTGATCATCGAATAAACGACAGCATAGTAGCCAGAAAAAACCCGGTACGGCATTTTCAATGATTCGTAAATACGGCGCGGACCAATGCCCAGCGATAACAGGGTGCATTAAGTACGCTAGAACCGAAATAAGAAAGATAAGTAGCAAGCGTTCTTCCGTTGACCACTGCCGGCGAACCCTCCATAAAAGCACAATACTGAGAAGCACTTGCGAGAACGCAAAGGCAATTACCGACGCAAAAAGGGGTTCCATTACTGTATACAGCGCCGCAGTGCGCTAAGTGTTAACTGACTTACCAAAATAAGGGGAAAGCTCCAACTCCAAATTTGCCAACTCGGCCACCCTATTACACTCATGCGCCAAACTCAAGCACGCGTCTAATCAGCTGATTCACGAAAGCAGCCGAGCGTTGGTTCATAATGGATGTGACCGTATGACACCGTCGATAGAGGATAGGGGGGTTGGGGCATTTTCCTCTAAATCATACGGTCAAAAATATTTCCAGACGCTCGACTGCCCGTAGACCGAGTTTGCTTAGTTTACAAATGTAAAGCCAACTGATTTCGAAATTCGTCAGCATTTATTGAAGTATTTACTCAATAAACGCTAATCCACACCCAAAATCACAAGGCGAGCAGCTCTGAAGATTAACTTGCGTTAACCTGGCTTGCCGACTACTGATTACACACGTAATCTTAACTGCGATTACAGCCGTAATCAAAAATAGATTTGTATGAGACTATGTATGTCTAATCGAGTGAGTGAGTCAGAAAAAATTGTAATGGAGGTTCTGTGGCAGGAATCACCATTGACTAGCCTGGAGGTAGTTGACCGACTGGCCGAGCAGAGCTGGAACGAAAAAACGGTCAAAACCTTCTTAAACCGACTTGTGAATAAACGGGTGGTGGCTTTCGAAAAGCAGGGGCGCCGATATTTGTATTCGCCGGCCGTAGAGCGAAGCGCGTTTCTAAGAGAAGAAAGCACCGGCTTTCTGAATAAAGTATTCAAAGGCAATATGAAAGAGCTGTTAACCACGTTTGTGCAAAACAAGCAGCTTTCAGCCGAGGAATTGAATTACCTCAAAACATTGCTCGATCAAGATGAGACCACAAAATGATTGAGTTTCTCGACCTCCTCTGGAAAGCTAACGTCGATATCAGCTTGTTATTGATCGTCATTTTGCTGTGCCGTTTTGCGCTGAGAAAGACCACACAGTTTCATAACGCCTACCTACTATGGTTGAGCATTCCGCTGGCTCTCGTATGCGCCAAAATTATTGCGAACTTGGAACTCCAATCCAATTCAATTGCCACAACGATAAGACCAATCACGCAAGCCGTTTATTACGTAGCCACGCAGCCTACGGCGACGATCAACAATACCGTGATCCTCGGCATAGCGTGGGCCATTGTTAGTTTTATATTGCTGGCACGCTTAATAAAGCAACACCATCAAGTAAGGCAGGAGTTGAGGTCCATTCGCAGTAAGCAAGCAGTCGACCTCAGCTCAAGCTACCCGGTGATCGCCGTTGATGATGCTAACTTTTCACCAGCGGTGTATGGGTTTCTGAAGCCAAAAATTTACTTCCCCGTTCAACTATTAGACCTACTCACGCACCAGCAAATCAGTTTAATTCTGCGCCATGAAGAACAACATATACTGCAAAAACATCTCTGGTTAAATTTGCTATGGGATGTTCTCGCATGCTTTATGTGGTTCAACCCATTGATTTATCTGTCTAGGCAACGCTTTCGCCACGACCAGGAACTTTATTGCGATTACTTAGTTTTGCACAAAACCAATAAGCATGAGCACCGCACCTATGGGCATGCTCTATTAACCACAGTCTCTGCCACTCACTCGGTTAGCTTACTTTGCTCTTGGAAAACATTTAACCAATTAGAGGAAAGAATTATGAACATTAAATCCATTCAACACCCGAAAGGTAAACTGGTATTGGGCCTGCTTGGCGCGCTAATCGTATTCACCGCATCAGCCTATAGCGTTGCGACTGCCCATGACCCTAAGGCGGGCGAACCGCCATCCGCGCCTGTTGCACCCGTGGCTCCCGCTGATCAGAAAGTCAGGATAGTGACTAATACTGGGGCCAGCGATATCTCGAAACATATTGTGGTGAACAAAGACGACGTTCAGTTTATTGACGAAGATGGCAAGCGCAGCGTTATGGAAAACGGAGAAAAGCGCGAAATGACCGACGCCGAAGTCATTGAATTTGAAAAGTTAGTCGGCGATATGAATTCAATAAACCTTATCGAGCTTAAAAATCTGGAAGGCCCAAGAGAGATCGCCATTAGAAAGATCATCGAAAATGGCGTTATTAAGGACTTTAATATCGACACAGACTTTGACATTGATACCGAGGAAATAGAAAGAGCGCTCTCCGCGATCGATATAGACGCAATCGCAAACGAAGCACGTAATCAATTCGTGTTTAAATTCAGCAAAAACGAATTCGAAGGGAAAATTGCGGAACACGAATTGGAAAAAACTCTGGCTCGCTTGGAAGCTCTCAATGAATCAAAGCAGATCGAGAAAAAACAACTAAAAGCGGCACGCAACAAAATTGAACTAGCTCGTAAAGACCTAAAGCGAGATCGCGAGCAAATGCGAAGGTCTGAAGAACGGGCCCGCTCTGAGGTACAGAAGCTGCGTGCTAAGATCGCTGAAATAGAGAGTTCCAGGGCACGCTAAGTTCGATAGTTTGAACACCTTCAAAAACTTGGTCTTAGCCAAAATTTCTATTTGTTAGTTGATATCTTTTTGCAGAACTCCAAAAGGTCAGAGTAAGCGCCAAGGGCCGCTGTGTCACGTGCACCACCAACAAGAACACAGTCAATCCCCGCTAACTCTGCACCTCCAAGATCTCGCCTGACTGAATCGCCGATGACAAGGCATTGCTCTTTTGGAAGACCAAGTTTTTCTACAACAAGCTCAAAAGGCTTTGGTGATGGCTTTACCAAACCATGGTCCGATGAAAATGATGAGGCCGAAAACAAATCTTTAATATTGAGTTTTTCAAATGTCTTTAGCCACCTATCTTTAGGCGCCCAAATATCTATAACAACAGCTAATTTAAATCGTTGCTTAAGCTTAAACAACGCTTTTACATATTCTGCAAGAACGTAGCCATGTTCGTGATATGAAAAAGTGCGAATGAGGTTTTTTGTTTCGATAACTGAAAGCTCAGTATTAACCACATTTTTAATTGCCTCTTCTACTGTTGGGAATTTTTCTCTGTATTTCTCATCTGGGTAGCGTTCTCCAAGGTATTCCAGAACGCCTTTGATTATCTGATTTACATTTTGATCCGAGAGCTTTCCGCCAATTTTCTTATAGTATATTGAATAGTCTTCATTCTCAGAGAACCTATCTTCTCCGAACATAAACGTACTATTCATATCAAGCAATAGGGCACGTTTCTCACTATACATTTAATCTTCCGCGATGTAATTGGCGCCAACGTAGCCAGTTTACAAGATGAACTTTGATAGCTGAGCTAACCCTTAATTGGAGACGACACATCACAAACTGTACCTTCTGGGGCAACTAGCAACATACGTCTTTGACCGTAAAATGTATTTTCTGGTGATTGCGATATTTCGCAGCCTAGCAGTTTGGCTTTTCCATATAATGCATCAACGTCTTCTACAACAAAGGTCAAGTAAACACCAGAGATCTTACTTCTCACCTGTGTAGGAACTGCTTCATGATCTTCTAAGATTATTCCCAGCTCTAGCTCCTTACCCTCAGAAATAAGATGTATAAACCAATCACTATCGTATTCCACTCGAAACGCAAACAATGAAGTGTAAAAGCCCTTCGAACTTTCTAAATCTTGTGAGCAAACATTAGTTAGCAGTCTCTTAACTTGCATAGTATTACCTTAAAACGTAGGCGCGAGTATATGTGATACAGATCAGGCCCTTTGTGCATTAGTGATTCCCACTCGAAGCATTCCAGACGCGTATACACATGGCTCGTCATTTGAATTAAATATTGTAGCTTCTGAGAAAACTTTCTTATCTATCTTTCGATTACGCTTGGCAACAACGTAAAACCTACCTTTTTCAATTGGCCGCGCTATGTCTATATTTAAACTGCACGTAGCGAAACTGCCCAGTTTTGAATACTTCAATCCGGTGAGGCCAAGTGCTAGATCTATAGTCGCAGAGATTACAGCACCGTTCACAAACTCTTGACCAACTCCACCAAGATGAAACGGTTGAATATTTGATATTTCACATCTTGGCATATCCGGGTCACTCAGATTGACCTTGATGCCCAAGTGCAACGCAAATTCCGATGCGTTAAAGAACTCTTCTACTTTTTCCCACTTGTCATTTTTAATATATTCAGCAACTATTTTTGAAATATTTTTGGTTGTCAAATCACTCTCCACCGAATGTCATGCTTCTAATCAAAACATGTTACGTTTTCTTTAACTAGCGAGAGTGTTTTTCAAAAGTCTATTGTGGTTCCTCACATAGAAAACAAAGCTAATTGCGTTTAAAAATATTCCTACCGTCAAAAGCAACAAGCCTGAATTTAGAAAAAGGCTGAAAAATAGCGTTCTATCGCTGTTATTGTAGTCAAAAACTATTGCCGCTACGGAATAAAAAATCAAACCCATCAAGACCATTATGATTCCGACTAAAAGCCCAAGTGAAGATTTCGATTTAGACACTTTATAAGCGACTATAGAACCATAGAGAAATACCAATAGCATTATCAACGCTACAACTACAAAAATAAAAAAATATGCGATTTGACTACCTCCACTCATTTCAATGATCTCCGATATAAACAACACTGAGCACATGGGCCGCTAGCCCGGGCGCGTTGTTTTGTAGGCGCTTAAGCGTATTCTTATGAACAGGATTAACTCGCAAGAAAGCCAAGCCGCTCATCCGTTTTTTTAGGTGATATTTCGATTATTTCAGCCGTTACAACACTTTCTGATACAAAGGGATCAGCATTTACCCTTTGCTCTAGATCCGTAAGTGAAACGTTGTGCGCTATTATCGAACCACCTTGACTGGGCTCAATACTGCCAACCAACAAAAATATACCATCATCAAAGCCTTGCTTTATCCAAGCATTGTGACTCTCCATGTGCTCTTTAGCGTTGGCTCTATTTGCTAAAAATTTTAGTAAGACAATAAACATTACTTCTTCCTTCTATCTATAAGTTAATTCATAACACGGCTATAAATGGAACGCTTTGCACGTCCAAACCAGCCGCCATATTCGTATTATCATGTCCTTTGTGGACTATAGCGATACTCAGCAATGAGTTCAAATTATTGATTCAAACGAATAGCCCGAGGGCATAGCCTCCTGATCGATATCAGCGCTGGAACAAATGCTCTAATTTTCTTGATCAAAAATCGACCTACCTTAAGCCTCTGCGACTTTGGCTGGTGCGGCCGCTTTCTCAACCGCACGGTCAAAACGTTCTACATAGTGCGAATGCTCGGTGCCCATAACTTTATCCCAGAATGTAAAATAGAATGCATAGTTACCGTTACCTTTTTCATGATGTAAATCGTGATGGGTAACAGTAGTGAATATGCCTAGTATCGGATGCCTGGCCCAACCGCGCGGGAAGAGTTCGTAGCCACAATGAGCGATTGCGTTACGAGTTATCTGCACTAACATAGCACTGACAAAAGCGACATCGTGCATCGGCACAACACAGAAGAATATTGGCACGAATAGGTAAACCAGCACCGCTTCAGGAGGCGCAAATGAATACGCGGTGAACGGCGTTGGGTTGTGTGAGCGGTGGTGAGTCATGTGGAAAAATCGATAGAACTTCGGGTGGTGCATAAATCGATGCGTCCAATAGAAATAGGTGTCTAAGCCGATGCTCCATAAAACTACCGAGAATACTAAATACGGCCAGCCGTACTCAGCGACGTCTGCATAGATTTTGAAAACTGGGCCACCAAAGATTTGTTCCAAGGCATAGTTCGTAAAACTGTAGCTAAAGACAAACACGAATACCGTGATTGCCGAATTTCGAACTTCACGCACAATTTGTTTGTTGCGTAGCTTGCTCGGTAATGGTTTTCGAATGCGGCGGTGCTTTAATATTCCAGCAAGGAGTACCCAGGTGAGCAGATAAATACCGCCAGCACCTAATAGGTAACGCATCCCCTCGACTCTCATTCCCTCAGGTAAGTTTATGATGAAACTGTCGATAACACCGATTATAAATTCCATGGCTCTCTCCACCTGTGTGTTGATTTGATTAATAGTGAAGCCACGATAGTCTTAGAAGAAGTCTAGGTCTTCGCGAAACATGGAATTACTTGATCAATTTCGAAAGCAAGGAGGTTTTTTCATTTTCGCTCAGTGGCAGTCTCAATAATCACTACCTTTCTGAACAAACTGTTAAGGAAATTAGTTAGGTCGTATGTGTGATTTAGCGATAAATGCCCTAAATTCAGCATTATGCATATTCGATAAACACTGCTAGAGTAATCGCGCGATAGCAATATTAAGATACTGGATGATTGTGAGGCGGGTATGGTTAAACAAAAATCGATGGGAACAAAGTTGGTTTTCTGCGCGCTAGCTTTGCTAAGCACACTCTATTGCGCATGGAGTTATTTTTTTCAAACAGGGCTGTACGCGCTTGTTGTTCGTCTACTCTCACAACATCTAGAAGTTTATAGGCCATGGCTGACTATTTTGGGTATTTGGGTTGTGCTCGCCGGGCTACCGTTGTTTTACGCATTTAGGGGTAAATCCAAACACGAATATCAGCTCAAGCATTCGGAACTCTCTAGATGGCTAAAGATAAAAACAGCGCTGCTAGGTTTGGCAACGTTAGCCGTGACCGCATCCGCCCTAGCTGCTTACATGATGTCATCGCATGCTCCATCAGACACGCAACCGCCGATTCAAATTGATATTTCGAACGCAAGCGACAAATCTCTTTGGTTTCAACGCGTCACTTTAAAGGGCAAGCCCATCACAGGTGCAGCTGTGTTGACCGAAGGCTCTGGGGACTCTCTTGCCTTCTCGATTACACGTTATACACCCATTTCAGCCAGCGGCAATAAACGCGAGCCGATCAAGTTTGTTGAGATGCTGTCATCGGATTCAGTTGAACAGATTAATCGAGGTGCGGTTTCGCTAACCGGTTTTGTGTTGCCAAAATCTGTCCCAGTGCTGGTTCGCGAATCATTCAAAGAAAGCGGCCTTGTTTTGGCTGATCGCGTTTATGTTATTGGCCGCGAAGTTTATAGTGCTCAGAACATCTTAATGTTCTTAAGTATCGCACTTGGCCTGCTGGCCTTAGCCTTGATTGTTCGCCTGTTAAGCACCCCATTTAGAAACAAACGTAAGCTTCAAGATTGCAGAGATCATCAAGGAAATTGGTAACACTTTTTTTGGGGAGGCCAGGCTTAGTATTGAAGATCCTTATTCAAACAGCCTTAAATAGAAGAGGACTTTAAAATTCGAGACTGCAGCAACCGTTACCGATGGTAACTGGTTGCTGCCTTCTGCGTAACAACATTGTTACGAGCCCATGCTAGATGCAAGATCAAACAAGTTAGCGGCTTCTTCCGCTACTGAAAAGCTCTCAACCATGATTTCAACAACATCATCGATAGCGGCTTCAGCGTGGCCTAAGCTAAACACTTCAAAGTTGGCTGGCTCAGGTTTTGAGACAACAACGATTGTGTCAATATTGCTCTTTGTAGCGACGGCTGTTGATTCACCAGCAAGGGTGTTTGCGCTTAACAACAATGAACAAAGTAGGCTTAAAGTAATGGTTAATGCTTTCATGTTAATTCTCCTGTGAGTAATTGAACACCACCGTGGTGTTTCTATTTACTTAGATACACAATTCATGAAAATAGATTCATTTATTCGATGTTTTTCTTATTTTTATTTTTTATATCAACATAACTTTGAGAAAACTTATTTAAAAACAATCACTAACATCAGCTCACCAATTTTCGCTCTGAGTAAAAATGTAATCTGACTTAGCTTTATCTTAAGCACGAATTCAATCCTTTACGGTAACATCAAGGGCAATCAAACAGCTGCAGCCTTAAATCGCAACATGGAACTAACACCTATTTTTTTATTCGATTTGATCGGCGTTTTTGTCTTCGGGCTAAGCGGTGCTTTAGCTGCGGCCCGAAGGAAAATGGATATCTTCGGCTATGTAGTACTCGCCTTACTGCCCGCTGTCGGCGGTGGCACCGTTCGAGATCTAATACTGAATACTTCCGTTTTTTGGGTCGAGCAATCCATCTATATAGTTGTTGCTGTTTCGGCTGGTTTAACCGTGTTCTTTTTTTCAGTAAAAGTTGGGCAACGCTACAATGCCTTGAAATGGGCCGATGCACTTGGCCTTTCCTTGTTTTGTGTTCTGGGCGCATCCAAAGCGCTCTCGCTTACTGGCGACCCAGTTGTGGCCGTAACAATGGGCGTTGTTACCGCTGTTGTTGGTGGGATTCTGCGCGATGTCGTCTGCAATGAGATACCGCTTATTCTAAAACGTGAGGTGTACGCAACAGCTGCGTTTTGCGGCTCTGTGGTCTACTGCCTGTGTGTGCATTTTTCAGTAGCATCAATATTAAGCCTAATCGTTGGTGGTCTCTGTGCATTTGTTATTCGAGCACTTGCATTAATCTATCGATGGTCCTTACCAACCGGGAAACATACTTAGAAGACACGCGCCTGCAATAATTAGTAAGCGATACCATCAAGTTAGCTGGTTCTATGAGCGGCTATCAGAGGCAATAAATTTTCTGTTATAGTATTTTCAACTACGAGGAGGATTTATGCATATAGAACACCTTACCACGCAAGTTTCTGCCTCAGACCAAATGTTGGTTGAGGATGTGGCCGCAATAGCTGCAATGAACGTGGAACTATTAGTCTGCAACAGGCCCGACGACGAAGACGAAGGTCAAACGCCGTATGCCTTAATTGCCGAGGAGGCAAAACGTCTTGGCATGGAGCCGATATTGATGCCGTTTGCGTCTTATCAAATTACGGAACCCAATCGTGACGAGCTAATTAAGCTTATAGAAACACGTAAGCGCATTCATCTTTATTGTCGCTCCGGCGCACGCTGTAAACGCCTATGGCGCGAGGCTAATTCTGTCGTTGGTGGCGAGGAAGAATTTAACAAGATTCACAACATCGCCTAATTGCATTTAGCAGGTATTCAGCTAAGCTCCGCCAACATCAGTTATTGAGGAATTTAGGTATCAATACTCGACTTTACTTCACCTCGATCTTGCTATGCATATTATTCTTAGGCCTACCTTTTACCGGCTTAGCTAGCGCACCCTCAGAAAAAGACTGGTCAGCACTCGCAAATGACATAGACGCACTGAGAAAATCAAAAAAGATCCCAGGGCTTGCTGCCACCATTGTTGCCGATGGAAAGCAGCAATGGGCCGCTGGTTACGGTTTCGCAGACAATAATCGCGAAGTACCTATTACTCCCGACACACCGTTTTGGATCGCATCGATCACGAAAACTTTCGTTGGCCTTGCCTATCTTCATTTAGAAAAAAATGAAAAATTGGACTTTGATGAGCTGGCCGCCGACACGCCCAATTTTACCGGCCTATGTGATTGGCTTTCTGGCACAACTATTCCCTTTGCAAATGGGTTAAATTGTAAAGCACCAATTACGATTCGACATATCTTGCATCACCAGGTTAACGATAAGCCTGGCACTCAGTTTATGTACAACCCCATTATGTACTCTCGTTTATCGCGCCACCTAGAGCATAAATTTGGCGAAGGCGTAACACGTGTCGAAGGCCGCCATAACTTTCTTGGTCAGACCATAGATAGGTATATTTTGGAGCCCGCTAACATGACACGCACGGTATCCAGTATGTGGGATCGCTCCAAAATGGACGTATTCTTCGACTTAGCTGACGGCTTTAAAGTAGACAACAAAGGCAATAAGCAAAAAATGCGTAGGCCCGACAAGCATATTGCTGGTGGCGCAGGCGTGGTTTCCACTGTCAACGACATGGCCAAATACGACATCGCAATTAGCACTGGCAAGGTAGTTAGCGGAACAGTTCGAGCCAAATTGCTCAAACCGGCAACATTCAACAACGGTCAGCTCTCACCTTATGGTTATGGGTGGTACTTCCAATGCTATAAGGGTCAAAAACTGATGTGGCACTCTGGGTGGGATCCCGAAGCCGGTTATTCATCCCTACACCTTCGACTGCTTGATCAAAACATCGCCTTTATCGTACTAGCGAACGGCGAAGGTGTGTGGTGGAAGAACCCGCTCAATATGGCAGGTGTAGAGCGTTCTGATTTCGCACTGCTTTTTCTTAACCATGTATTAGGCGAAAAACTCGCAGAGAAATCTAGTTCAGAATGTTTCGCGAACTAAACTCGGCATGGCGCAAAAAGACTGCATCAATTAATGACTCAAGCTTAATATTATTCTATACGGAATCCTGCTAGGCTGTTGGCCTACCCCAAAAATGAAGGAGTTAAATAATGAAAAAGATCTTATGCCTATTGATGGTTTTTGTATCCACCAGCGCCTTTGCGCAAGACGCAGCTCAATTAAAAGAGATGTCGCTACAAGCCTGTGCGTCTCAAGTTGCACAATTACCAGCTGATCAACAGGAAGCCGCGGCGGCAACCTGTAAGTGCACAGTGGAAAACACCGACTATGAAAAGATGATGTCGGCAACTCAGGCCGGAGATATCGAAGCCGTTAAAGCCGATGCGATGCTCGTTGCGCAGCAATGTGTTAAAACAGAAACGGCCAAGTAAAAAAGTAACTTCGCCCTCGAGTAGGTAAGCATAAATCATGCTTACCTACCCATCGCTTATTCGATAACAGAATCCCGAACAATAGGCGCGCCTTTACCTAAATAGAATATTCCTGGATAGCCTCGCGTTTCAAAGCCCGCACTGGGGTTTTGAGACAATGCTGACTTCTCGATTGTCAGCGTGCCTTGCCGATTATTGCTCACAAAAAATATCGCGCCACCACCTTCATTAGCGGTGTTGTCACTTATGGTGGTTCCGCAAAGCTTAAGGTCAAACTCATTGCCATCATTATAGATTGCACCGCCACTGCCGCCGCCAGGTGTTCCCGGCTGACTTGGGTTCGCACCGTTGCCAATCGCTTTATTGTGGCTAAACAAGGAATTGAATATCGAATACGAAACACCAATACTGCTTAAACCACCTCCGTTTGAGCACACGTTGCCTTTGCTTGGCTCACCTCCGAAAATACTGTTTGTGACATACACTGGTAAACCTTGATACTGGCTAAACACCCGCACGGCGGCTCCGCCGACATCTGGCCCGGTATCTGCACACACATTATTTTCAAACTTAGAATTCACGATTTTGAAACGACCACCTCTGACCCAAATTGCCCCGCCACCATCGAACTCTGTTTCACTTTTAGAATTACCATTTTTAAAAGTGAGGTTCTGAACTGTCAGTTGCGGATGGTCTTGATTTTGACAATGTGGTGTAGTCCATATCTGATTACGATCACAGGTATTCATATACAGTATACGCCTAGCTCCACCACCACTGAGTGTGACTTTATTGCCACCGTCTATCACTATTTTGGGGCCAGTGTTATTAAACACCTTTGCGGTGTCTTGCATCACGATCTCGACGGGCGACGAGCCGCAATTAAATGTGATAACACCGCCTTGCGCCACGGCATCAACAACGGCGGTACTAGTGCAACTTTGTGGGGTGCCATTACCGATTATATGATCCGGATTGGATGTATTTTCGGCTTGTGCAGCAACAGGAACTGTGCAAAACCCACCTGGCGTAACAGGGATTTCAGATTGATTGAGTGACGCCAACAAGCTTGGTAGATACATCAACAGATCGTCGTCTTGCTGCGCTGCAGCTAAACCATACAAACCTAAAAATAGAGCAAAAATAATGGATCGCGACATACTAAAATTTAAGGGCACTTACCGCAGAGATAACTTAAGGATCGCTAAGCTTAACAACGAAATCGTATTTGTGCAGCCAGATGCTAACAATTATCCCTTTGGGGTCAACTCAAATAACTTTGGTTTACTATCGCAGCGATAAAAGTACACTGTGCGAGTTGCAGGCTCATTCGCAAGGCGGTCCTGCTGCTGCACAAAGCATACATCTCCAGATGACGAACTATTTTGCACGTAAACGTCACCAAACCTATTTTGATAGCTGGCCGTTTCATTGCGCCTTCGAAGGCTTCGGAAACTGGCGAAACTACGCCTGAACCGCTCTATCTCTTCTGGATTTTGCTCTGCGTATAAGATTGCTTCGTTATCAGTAAAACGCTGAATGATAGAACGGCTGATAAGGATACTAGGCCGCACCTTTGATTCAGGTGATTTGCCGGCCGGCTCTTGCTCAGATACATCTGAATTCGAATTCTCGAGTTCGGGCGCTTCATCAGTTATCACCTCGTCTTCTTGCGGCTCAATGCTGCGCGCCTCAGCTTGAGCCTCTTGAAGTTCTTGCACCACATCAAGTGCTTGATCTGATTGATTAAGTGATTGTTCGAAGATTTCGGGCTCTTCTTCACGGCGTAAAAAGACATTCAACGCGGCATCACGGCTGAATCCGGGAATCTTAAACTCGGGCATTCCTGGTAGGGTAAACGCTAATAACAAATGCAATAGAATGGCCAGAGACCATGCCTTCTGTATATTCGGAGCCTTCCGAATCTTAAAGAGCAGCTTAGGCCCGAAGGTATGAAACGAAACAGCGCGATCAATCAACGACATACAAAATAGTTCCAGCACCTTGTACCGGTGCGAGAGGCAATTTTTTTAATAGATTGAGAAGGCTTTTCATAAAGTTTCTGTGCCAGCTTAAGGGTCTTTATGGCTGCTGGCAATGTTTGTTTGTAAGACGCTCTAGAATATAAGACCGTCCCCCAATAGCGGGGCTTTCAGTGTGATCATACGGATTGACTAGCACAATAAGTAAAGTCATTTTTACACACAGCTATTATTTTCAGTTATTAAAGGCATAAAACAGTGTCACTTGCTCAGATTTCTAAGCAGGCATACTCTAAATACATCACCGAATAACACGCAAAGGAGCTGTTAAAGATCGGGTGAACAAATCGCAACACCGTATAAACTTAACCGTGGAGAAAGCACCATGTCGTACCTTCGTTATGCCTCTTTATTACTAGTTTTACTAAGCAGCATTGCTAATGCCCGCAATGTAGATTCCGATTTTAGCCGCTGCGCGAAACAAGCTTTACAAGGCCTCGCTAATCAAGAAACAATAGTTCATATCAACAATCCAAGTAATGAATCGCGAGTAATGGATCACAATTATTCTTCTACCCTGACAGAATACCGTATGCGCGTCATAAACAAGTTATCAGGCAAAGGCGTTGGTAACGTTACCTGCGAAATCGATCAGGCTGGCAACATTGTTACGGCCAAGCTTGACTAAGCTAAATCAACATCAAGTCGGGGCTTGATAGCGAGTCAACTCCGACTTGATAAAAAAAGCGGGCCAAATGGCCCGCTAAAAGAGTGTTGATTTAGGTTTAATTCTTATTGCTTGAAAGAACCTGTTTTAGATAACTACAGAGTTGCTCTAATACCAAAAAAGAAACGCCTTCCAAGTGGGTCATACGTTGCTGGAAAAGTGTTTCCGCTGTTTTGCAGTGTGGCACCATAATCATTACCAACAATCGGAGGATCAGTATCAAACAGGTTTAAAATACCTGCGCGCAGCTGAAAACGATCACTTAGTTGGTAGCGACCTGTCAAATCAAAGTAATGCTCTGAATCGATTTTCGGCACCGCAAAGTTAGATGGTGATACACCAGCCAACGCGATTGAATCATTGGTCAAACCATCCAAGAACTGCCATCTGAGTTGTAGATCCCAAGGGCCGTTACTCCAGCGAGTTGTCTGCACGAAGCGCCACTCATGGTCTGGGTCTTGGCATGTATTCCCGACTAAGCCAACACAGTCATTAAGTGGAGTAAAGTCAGCCGATTGCTGTTTGTTATCCAAGAGGTAGTTACCATTAAGATCAAACTCAAACTCACCAAAATTAGAATCAACGGCATAACTCATTCCAAAATCAATGCCTTTTTGTTCTAACACCGCCGAGTTCTGCACAGCAACATTAACACCGACTGTTGTTGGCCCAATCAAACCGCCTAAGGAATTACGCGTAATTGCATTACAGAAACGTCCGTTAGGGTCACGCTCAAAATTATAACAACCGTCGACCACATCTTGCTCAGCTAGCTGAACAATTGCGTTATCCACGCTGATGTCATAGTAGTCCAACGTTAAAGTGAACGGGCTTCCCTCTGGCGTCAACACCACACCAAAGGTATAAGTGTCGGCTTCCTCAGGTTCCAGATTCGCGTTACCGCCAACAAAGTTATTAACCTGCCCAGAAATAATACTAGTAACACGGCCAAGTTGCGCCGCTGGCACACCAGTGTCAATGCATAACTGAGTAAGTGCTGGGTCACCAATCGGATTAGTGCCTTCACAGGGGTCCGTGCTTAGATCACCAGTCGATGGAGTGAGTGGTAAACCTGCTTCCTGAATCGATGGGGTACGCACAGCACGATTAAATCCACCGCGCAACTTCACCGTCTCGTTTAATGACCAACCTAGCTGCAATTTCCATGTGGTGGTATCGAACGAGTTTGCAACTTGGTTGACTTGGTAATCGTAATCACTCAACCGTATGCCGCCCTCTAACACCACTGAATTTGCAAACGCGGCATCCTCTACCAAAGGCAACGCGGCTTCTGCGTAATATTCAATAACGTCGAATTGCGTATCAACCGGAGAGCTGGCGCCAAAGCCAATACTGTTGCCGCTCGCATAGTTTTGATCAGGCCTGTTCTGTGCAGATTCATCACGGTACTCCAATCCAGTCGCAAAGGACAAGCCTGAATTAGCACCTGGCAGCCTGAAGCCTTCGAACTCTCCCGAGAGCGAGCCTCCAACAATAAGCTGATCGGTACGGTTGGTTTCGGACAAATTCAAGCGTATGAAATTCGCCATCGCTGGCGTGATGGTGTTCAAACCAAAGAGGTTCACAGGCACACAACCCGCTGGCGAACCGGTTGGGCAACCATTAATACCTGCTTGCACATTCGTCGCGTTCAAATCATTAAGAAATGTTTGCGTACGCGATGTTTGACCAAACTGTGTAAACGCCTCCCAATTCCATTCATTGGCGAATTCACCCTCAAGACCAGTTACGACTTGAAACGCGGTATTTTCGTATTGCGAAATACGCGGCCCAATCTCGACTGTTCGCCGCCCAATCAATAAACCTTCCGCGATACCGTTATTCGCAGTCGCACCGGCCTCCATGGCATCGTTCTGCGCTAGGCGTTGTATCGCGCTGGCTCCGAGAAACCCACCTGGGTTTGCCGCATACGGCACGTTGAACGAGAAGAAAAACGTCCCTGATGGAGCAATGATTGTGTCTACCTGGTTGTTGGCAAACGTTGCTCGCGCATACGCTTTGGTTGTATCGTTGATTTCATAGTCAGCAATTGCAGTCACGCCCCACTTATCTTGTGGCACCTGAAACAAGTTAAATGGGTTGAAATTAAATCTGTCCGTTCGTGCTTCTACCTCACCACCGCTATCGGAGAATTGGAACGACCCAATGGAGTCAAACACGCCTCCTCGCGGGACGGTACTACTACCTACGGTATTGAGTAAATCATCGAATGTTTCAACGGAGAAATCTCGATCACCTTGCGCGATAGCATCAGCAGATGAATACGAGATATTAAGCACCGCATTGCCTCGATCGTCAGCGAAGTTGCCCCCCATGGTTACATAAACATCAGTGGTATCACCGTCGCCATCTTCGGTAACGCCGTAGGATAATCCCGCTTCAAATCCTTGAAAATCTTCCTTCATTATGAAGTTAACAACGCCGGCAACCGCGTCAGCACCATACACGGCAGACGCACCACCAGTAAGCACCTCAACACGCTCCACTAAAGACACAGGAATCATACTTAAGTCCACATACCCTTGTGAGTCGAACGGCGTAAAACGCTTTCCATCGAGCAGAACTAGCGTTCTCTCCTCGGCAAGATTCCGCAGGTCAGCGGTTGCCGAACCATCATTGCCGTTGTTTCCCTGTGCGCCAACTCCCGGGCTGAATTGGGGTAAGTCACGCAGAAACTCTTCAACATTTACAGTATTAACTGCTTCGAGTTGCTCTCCTTTATAAACGGAAACTGGGGCAGTGGCCTCTAAGTTGGCATTTTTGATACGGGAGCCAGTAACAACTAGCTCTTCCAAATCAGACGTCTGCTCCGGCACTTCTGTTTGTGCCAAAACAAACGGTGGCGCTGACGAAACCGCCAGCGCCACTGCCGTAAGTTGCAGGGCTTTATTAATAGCCCACGATCTATTTTCAGATACTCTCTTCATTTTTCTCTTCCTATATTTTATTAAAAATTTATGGAAACGAACCTTTATGGTTCTTTTTCTTTAGTCGGCCCTGACGATTAGAAGAGAAGAAGAATGGCAATAGGCGGGATCAGCAGCCTGTTTTGCCAAGCTTCCCACCACGTCTCGTCGTGCACTTCTTTATATGAATTTATGCGGCACTTTGTAGACTAACTCGTTTAAAAATAGACAACTGATAATTAAAATCCAGTTTTTTTGTCACATATGAGACAATTCCGCAGAAACTACGGATTTTTTTTAAATCACCAACGTTTATAAAACTATTTTAAAAATCTACGCATAATATTTAATTGGGTTCTCTTTGAATATTCACAAAATAAGTTTGCAGTTCCATTCTTGCCGCACATGTTTCTGCTTGGCATAACGATTAGATTTATAGTTTTCAGTGGTAATAATCAGCGAAAATAGTAATCATTCGGCCATGTCCGTGGCTCTAAAGTGGGCGTCTAATCGCTTGTGATAGTCCAAAGAGTATTGCGCCCAGTACTAATGATGAGTTCTAAGGGTTTAGTAGATTAAACACGTCTGAAGAGACTTTAGGTAGGATGTAGGCAGAAAAGAAGATAAAGAATCTCGGCGAAATCATCATTTCGCCGAACCGGGCAATCGAGTTCTTTACTTACCATGGAATAAAGCGGTGACGAAAAAATCGCCACCGCTCAAAAACGACTTTATACTCACTTAGTGATTATAAAGGTGCACGTCGCGCTGCGGATACGGTATGCCGATATTGGCATCATCTAAGGCTATTTTAATCCGCTCTAACAAATCCAAGGTCGCCGCCGGATGATCCGACGCCTTAGCCCATGGCCGCACGGTTAAGTTGACACTGTTATCAGCTAGCTCGGTTACACCAACGCTTGGGGCTGGGCTCTCAAGTACGTACTCAGATTCAGACAACGCTTTGAGTATTACTTCCCGTGCTTGTCTGATATCGGCGTCGTAGGAAATTCCAACCGCTAAGTCCATTCGACGATTACCAGCTTCTGTGTAATTAATGATTGGCCCCTCAAGCGCCTGACCATTAGGGATAATAATTTTAGTTTTATCCGGTAGGCGCAAAGTTGTGGTGAAAATATCCACTTCTTCAACCTGACCAGTTTGACCAGCTACTTCCACAACATCACCTGTGTTGTAGGGACGAAAAATAATCGCCATCACGCCAGCCGCGAAATTAGCCAAGGAACCTTGTAGAGCCAAACCTACGGCTAAACCTGCGGCACCCAATATAGCCACCAGCGAGGCGGTTTGTACACCGAGCTGAGAAATAGCCGCGATAATCACAAAGGTCAGCATCAGTGCATAAGCAATGTTGGTAACAAACTTAGCCAACATTGGATCAGCACCAGATCGTTCCATGCCCTTGCCAACGGCTTTGGATATGATCTTTACGACAAATCGGCCGATAATAAAAATCGCTAAAGCCTTGATAAAGTTGACACCGTAGATCATGGCGTTTTCTTTAATCATCGGCAGGTAGGTATCTAAGTACTCCATAAAGTCTCCGAATTTAGTAGTAGATTTAATAACAAGTTATGGTGGAAATTCTATTTAAAGTTGTACACCAGATTTACACTAGTAATGGTGTCTGTATCATCAGCACCGGGCGCTGGGTCAGTATTGTGCCGTACTAGTACGCCAGCTTTGAGCGCGAACTTCTCGTTCATTGATACCACCAAGGCCGCATCATTTTCAACGAAGGTGTTATCTGACCCGATTTCAGCAACAAACTTATCCACAAACTGGGTATTGTCAGTTAACTGATTTCGGTAGTCTGACCGCAGGACCAGTGTAGCACCACTTAAATCCATCCCTTCCAATTCTGAACCATCGTCAAGCTTGATCAATTCACTGGTATCGCGGTAGCCAACACCAATGCCAACATCCCACGCATGCGGTTCGGTATCGATCAATTTATAACCATAACCTAAAGCAGCGCTTGTTTGCTCCGTAAAGCCGTCAAACTCGTCATCCAAATAAGAAAGAGAACCGAATAAGTAACTGCGATCAGTTAAATTATATTTTAGTGTATAAGCCGCAGCGACGCTCTCTGCCGAGTCAACGTTATCGCTCGAAGCTTGGTACAAAGAAAGATCGATTTCGTGGCTTAAAATCTCGGCATCGTTTTTAAAATTCAGCCCAATGTTGTAATTTTCACTGTCCGTGTTACCGCTGGCTTTAATCAAGCCTGCCTCACCTTGGCCTGTCCACTCTTGCGCACCAGCGGACATTGATAAACTCAAACTAATTAATGCTAAAAATGATTTTTTGTTCATTTCTTTCTCTCCAATTAATAAAAAGGGCACACGTATATACGTGTGCCCAAAAAGGTATATTGTGTAAAAGCGTGACTATTTATTGATCTTTGCGGCCCAATTATCAGCCACTGTTTTTGCTGCATCACGACCGCCAAGACCAAACGCCAAGGCAGCGGCAACCGCAACTGCACCGATGGTAAACCCGAACGCCATATTAACGATGTTGTCGGCCAAACCCATTGAACGCAGCCCCATCGCCAGCACCAAGCCTAAGATAGCGACTCGAGCGATATTCGCCATGCCACCATTACCAGACTCAACTAATTTTTGGTGTGCGAGACTGCTCAGGAAATTACCGATAACCAGTATTACGCCTCCCACCAAAATGCCTCCACCAAACTCGAGGACTTTAGCGAAGATATCTGAGATCACTTCAATCCCTAATATCTTGATAGCGGCCGTTGTGGCCGTAAGCATCGAAAAGAACATAACGGCTGTTCCAATCAATTTATTTGCTGTAAACGAATCTGAAAACAAATTGCCAATACCGAGTTTAGTAGGCAGCTCATTAACGCCCATGCCATCCAGCAAACCGGTCAACATGTAAACCACGAACTTAGCAACAAAATAGGTCACTAGCAGAATGATTCCAGCGCCAACAATGTTCGGCACCGCCGCCATCAATTCGTTAATCATGTCGGTCGCAGGCAATGTGATAGACGGAATATTTAGAACACCAAGCGCCGCGACGACAATTGGCAATAAGATGCCACCAAATACAAATGCGCTGCCGAACTTGGATACTTTTAGGTCTTCGTTCCCTGTTCGTAGTGCTAACTGTTGATCAACACTGCCAAGACCAACACCGACAAACTCGGATACTATTTTGGCTATCACCCAACCAGCATAAGCAACGACACCTGCTCCGATGATTCGTGGCACCGCCGCAAGGAACTGATCCACCATATTCTTGAGGGGTGCGAGCACGTCTGTTAACCCAAAATGCTGAAGCACCGCCATCAACACAAAAATGGTCAGCACGGCTTTGATCAACGAAAGAATTGGTTGCTCTAGATCATGCTTCTCTAGAAACTCAACTTTGCCAAGTAACTTTTTAAATATGCCACTGATTAATTTAACGACAAACAGACCAATGATTAGAATCGCCAGACCTATTACTGCATGACCAAGCGTGCTGGATACAACCGGGCCAAGTGCCGATTGAATATTCTCTAATATGCCTTTCATAAGATTCCCCTGAAGTTTTATGGTTAACTTGCAAGGCAGTATAGAGAGGCGTGAAAGCGGAAAATGTTAAACAGTGTTGCAGGATTGATACAGACTGTTACTTGCTGGACGCCTTAGCCAGCAACGCGGATACAGAGCGATTTTAGAACTGCTGGAGAGCTAATAGAAGGCGTTTTCGTTACTCGGCTTCAAGCGAGTTACCGGTAATCAACTTCGCACGATATTCGGTTGGCGTGATGCCCACTGTCGCTTTAAATGCTCGATTAAATGGCGCTAGAGAAGCAAAGCCAGCATTCATTGCCAGCGTTAAAATTGGAGTGCGCAGATTTTCTTTGTCTTTCAATGCTTGTTTAACATCATTGATTCGATAGTGATTTAAAAAGCTTGCGAAGTTTTGATACCCCATCGAGCGATTAATTAGACTACGAAGTTGATGTTCTGGCAGACCTACTTTCTTGGCTAACTTTCCGATAGTTAATCCGTGCTCAGCAAAGCCTCTGTCTTGCTCCATGATGCGAGTCAGCCTTGCTTGGCTTTCAACTTCATGTGGAGCCAGTTTGGGTTTGTTTCGCACTACCGGCTGCTCAAGCTTAGAGTGTACTTCGAATGCCAACGCGTCAGGGTAGAGGCGCGTCAACCAACTAACGCACCAGATCGCTAGCGGTAAAACCGACACATAGGTAACCCAAATCGTTAATCTCGAATCCAGACCTAGTGCGATGAAACTTCGCTCAGCTAATATGGCTAAGATTAGGACCAGCGCGATACTAAAGGCAAACCATACACGCACTCGTCTTCGCTTCTCGACTAAGTCTTCTTTACGCCCAGCGATCGCTCGATAGGCCAGGTGAAGCATCATAAGCATTGCGATCGCAGACGAGATAATATCCAAGCCTGGCACCCATAGAGCCTCAATGCCGGTGTAGTAAAGTTTGACTGGAATGCCTACGATTAGGTAAGCGATTGCGACCAATTTTTCACGCAAGCCCAAATAGAAGTCGTCATCAAATAGTGACAAACCAAGCCACCACATAAATATGGGAGTAAACGTGTCTACTATGCGCAGTGGAATCGCTGCAGTGGTGCTAATTCGTAGTGCATCTGCACCCGTAGTGAATAGCATGCAGGTCAAGGTTACCATCAACGGAATGGCAAAGCGCAACGCCTTTAGCTTACGCCCATCGCGCAAAATTAGAATACTAAGGGCGATGAAAATGCCGACGGCACTGAACTTAAAAAAGGCTTCTAAAATTAGCATAGCAAGCTTATGGTAACAGCTCTTGCTATACCGCAGAATCAATAAATCACAACCGATAAATTGTAGTGGTGACTACTTGGTGTTTATGGTCGGCACTAATTAGTCAGCACAGTTCAAATCAATCATTTTTCAATGTCATTGAAGGCATACGCATCTCTAATTTTCGCTCCTCGCTAACCGCAAGAACGTCTTCATCCTCAGACAGAGCGTCCGCTGCCTGAGTATCGGCTTCTATCACAATCACGCCTTTGCCCTGTGAGACAACATGACCGCCTAGCTCAACTACTCGCTCGAGTAGCCGGGTATTATCCGTTTTGCTTTTTACCCGCAGCATTAAAGTACGAACAGCGGAGCCCTCTTGTGCTTCAGGCACACATTGCCTATCTGGAGGCACATTGTCGTGATTATCATTCATTGCGAAGACTCGATCTCGTGTGTTAAGGCCATTTAGTTAGGATAGTCTAACAATGCGGCAACGTCGATTCGCCCAACGCCAAAACGATTATTCCAAATACGGCCAGTGGTGGTGTTGCGCGTTGCCGTCGCTCGGAAACGCTGCTTTATCTCAGCAGGATCTAGGTTTGGTTCTCGTTCTAGCATCAAGGCAATCACGCCAGCTACAAAAGGCGTAGCCATGCTGGTGCCCTGTATCGATATCAGCTCACCACTAGGGTCTCTAAACCGTGCGTATCTCGAGTCGTTAGCCATTTCACTGCCGGATGCAAGCGCCGAGGTAATAAACTGGCCTGGAGCGGCAATGTCAGGTTTTTGCACATTATAACGCGTTGGCCCAAGGCTCGAAAACGCGGAGAGATCTCCTACCTGCAAACCAGGTATCGGTGCATCAGCTTGCTGAATTCGATCACGACTGACGAACGACGCAACCGAAATTGCACGATCTTCTGTCGCTGGCATACCAATACTGTAGTCATTCGTTGCTGCTGGAAAAACGTTGCTTGCTCGCGGGCCCGCCCATGCATGCACAAAGCCCTGCGTGACTGAATTCGCGCTTATATTCAACTGCACTAGTGTACCTATCGTGCAGCCGTCGAGAAATATGGTCACGTTTTGATCGTTATTAATCGGGTCTATTCTCGCAACCCCACCAACTCGACCATGCGGGGTAACGTGATAACGACCATCGATCGGCACAATCGCCCCACCACCGACGTCAATCTCAAGGTCAACATCATCACCGCGAGGGATCCACACATCGATAAACTGAAACTGTGCGTCCTGTACCAACGCGTCGATGCTCAATACCTGTCCTTCGACAAGATCGCCATTCCAATGAATATGATCGCCGCCCTCATTACCCGCCGCCACAACAATAATACGACCAGGCCCAGTTTCAGCGGCGATAACATTTTCGATTGCAGAAGTACCATCATGTGCGCCCCAGTGGCCGCCTAAACTCAAATTAATCACCGCGGGGCGATCTCCAGCAGCACTAAAGATATCGCGAATACCGGTAATTATTTCATCATCAAATAGATTGCTACGCATGCCCATAATAGTGGCTCCGCTCGCAATACCTGTATGTTGACCAGACGAGGCTCGGCCATTACCAGCGGCAATTCCAGCACAGTGTGTGCCATGACCATTAGGGTCACCTGACGGCAGAGTGGCTCCACCAGCAATTGCATTGTCTATGTCATTATTGTCGAAGGTATTGTAGGTCGAAGTGCTGCTTCCAGCCGCGCGTTGTGCGTGGATAAACCGCTCTATACGAGACCCATTAGCAGGGTCGATAAAATCCTGATGAGACCAATCAACACCACTGTCGATCACGCCAACGACCACACCATCGCCAGACAGCGAGTGAGTGTTAATCGCCGTATCTGCACCCGTAATCGGCCCTCGCGCATCCTCCATACGAAGCTCTAAACGGCGCGAGGCTTCAACGCGTTGAATACCTTCAACTTGCTCAAGATCAGCGAGCTGCGCAACATCTATATTTGCAACCAGCACCGATGCCCCCTTTGATACAATCTCGCATCCCGCCGATACCAGCCAGTCATTGATCGAGCTTTCTGAATCCGGCTTGATGATCAGCTTTATGGTCACTTCACTTGATTCAGGCTCTGGCATTTCTTCCTCGGTCGCCACACCAGCATCACGCATTTGCGTGCCCAATGATTCCAATGATACTGGCGCGGCATTTACCAGCCCGGCCTGTAATCGCGTGTTCATCGCTATAAGTTCTGAATCAAAAATAGATTTTTCCACAATGCATCCTCTCGGTAAGATTAAATCGGTTCCCTAATTACGTTATAACCGCGGTGTAGACACACCGAGTCGCTAACGAAATTCGATAAAAATGATCGAAACAAAGCACGATCAAATTTACCACCCTACCTTTAGTTTGTGATACTACGGCGTGATTCCTCTCACCCCTTACAATAAATTTAGAAAAAGATTGACGCTTTTTCTACAAAACTTAGTGCGACTCGCTTGAAGATTGCTTAAGGCTTGTCGCTATCCATGCATCAATAATGCTCTCAAGAATTGACAACGGTAACGCTCCGTTCTCAAGAACCTTGTCGTGGAACTGACGGATATCAAATTGGCGGCCTAATTGGGTTTCTGCTCGCGCACGCAACTCACGTATTTTCAACTCACCGGTTTTATAGGCCAGTGCTTGACCGGGCCAAGAAATATAGCGGTCGACCTCCGACACAACGTTATTCATCGATAAACCTGAATTCTCGGCCATATAGTCAATTGCCTGCTGCCGCGTCCAGCCTTTACTATGCAGACCAGTATCGACCACCAAACGACAAGCGCGCCACATCTCATAAGAGAGCCTACCAAAGTTAGTGTATGGCGTTTGATAGAAGCCAGCCTCCAATCCTAAACGCTCTGCGTAGAGCCCCCAACCCTCTACAAAAACCGTTTGCCCACCAAAGCGGCGAAAGGGCGGCATGTCCAATTCTTGCGCAAGTGCTAATTGCAGATGATGGCCAGGCACGGCTTCATGTAGTGACAAGGCCTCCAGTTGATACAGCGGGCGAGTATCTAGCAGAGTGGTATTAACGAAGTAAAACCCCGCGCGTGAGCCATCGCCTGCCGGGCGGTTGTAATAGGCGGTTGTGGTCTTCTCAGCAATATCTAACGGAATTTCCTTCAGGCCATAAGGCATGCGCGGAAGCTTTCCAAATAGTTTGGGAAGCTCGCCATCCATTTTTTTACTGATTGCAGCAGCGACCTGCATCCGTTCTTCGCCAGTTTTCGGATAAAAATCGGGATTGTCCCTTAAGTAAACCAACCAATCATCAAACGAACCTTCGAACTTGGCCTCTTTGATCACTTCCTCCATCTCAGCACGAATACGCTTAACCTCAGCCAAACCTATTTTGTGCACTTGATCGGCAGTGCGGTCGGTCGTGGTATAGAAGCGGACTAAGTATTCGTAATAGTCAGCGCCACCCGGCATGCTATCTGTGCCAACTTTGTTACGGCAAGCGGGCGCATATTCCGCAAGGTAAAAGTCATTAAACTTTTCGAACGCCGGTATAACTTGCTTTGTAACAATCTTCGCGGCTTTTCTCTTTAAGCTGTCAAACTTCTTAGCGTCGATTACCGCGGGCTTACTTTCAAAAGGCGACATGAAAACGCTATCGCCAACCTCATCAACCATGTGTATCTGAATCGATTTTTCATAGTCGGCCATCGGCTCACACGGTTGCACCCAGCCTTCAGACAACCCCGCTCGCACTCGCTGTGTGGCTTTTTCAAGGTAGCCATCCATTGCACTGAGCCGCTGAACATAACTCTGAAAATCGGCGCTGGTGAAAAACGGTAGGCGCCCAACCATATTAGTTAGACTTAGGTGCGGCCCACGTCGATTAGAAATAATCATGTACTTGCCGCCGTGCTTCGCCGCTTCGACTGTATTACTTAGGTCCATGCTTAACAAACGGTGATTCAATTGGTTGGCATCACTGAGCTTATTCACGTCAATGCGTTCCAGTTGCTGCAAGAAATCCTGGGCTTGTGTTACCCACGCCGCATAAGCCTTTAACGAAGGATCAGCTAAGCGGTCATCGTAGTCACGTACTCCTACGCTGGTAGCAAACACCGGGCTATTAGCAAGTTGAGCTGACCAATGCGCTGACATCACATTTTCGAATACGGTATCTTCGGAAGAGCTCGACGCACGGCTTTGAGTAACACCACCAACGAACAGAAAGGGCATCAACAAAAATACTACAATCGACCATTTCATAAGCAACCTCAAGAAATTAGAACAACAAGTAAATATTACTAGTTTGGGTACAACTAAATACCAAACGCTAACCATACGAACACTAATTTAAATGTCGCCATAAATGAGTAAAGCTAAGCGCAATCCGCTTGGCCGTTTGCTCGCTGGTGGCACTGCCTTTGTGGCCACCTTCAATGTTTTCGTAGTAGTCTACGGAGTAGTCATGCGCCATCATCTTGGCCGCCATTTTTCGCGCATGACCAGGGTGCACTCGATCATCCTTAGTCGATGTAAAGAGAAAAATCGGTGGATAATCCTGACCCTTTTTAACCAGCTGATAAGGGCTGTATTCTTGAATAAATTGCCAGTCGTCCGTGTCTGGGTTTCCGTATTCAGCCATCCAACTCGCACCAGCCAATAGCTTGTTGTAGCGCTTCATGTCGAGCAGTGGTACGCCACAAATAATCGCGCCATACAAGTCAGGCCGTCGAACCATGGTTGCGCCGACTAGCAAACCACCGTTTGATCGGCCTTCTATTCCAAGGTGCTTGGGTGCGGTAATTTTGCGCTTAAACAGATCTTCTGCAACCGCCTCAAAATCTTCAAACGCTTTGTGCCTGTTCTCCAGCAAGGCGGCTGCGTGCCAGGCCGGCCCATACTCAGCACCTCCACGAATGTTGGCGGATACAAATACACCGCCTCGCTCCAACCAGGCTTTTCCATACGCTCCGTTGTGCGCTTCATAGGAGCCTGAGTATGAAGGCGTTAAGGATGCTCTGAACCCACCATACGCAAATATATGGGTGGGGTTCTTAGCGTTGAAGGCCGTGTCTTTATGCATTATCACAAAGTAGGGGACACGAGTGCCATCTTTTGACTCAGCAAAGTATTGGCTTACCTTCATTTCTTGGCTGTTAAAAGTCGGAGACTGTTGTAAGACTTTGTTAACCTTCGATTCCGATGTAACTAAGTACAAGGTTGGCGGAGTCAAAAAGCCCTCATACCTTGCTACAAACTCACCGTTATCGTCATTAGTACTTACGATTGAGATCGCACCTGATTCAGGCAAAGCTACTTCGCGCGAAGCCCAACCAGATTCAGTTTTTCTATAACGATATACCTTTGATTTGACGTCTTCCAATACCGTCAACAAAATACCGCCCTTCATGACTGTGACCAATTCTACTACTTCATTTTGCTTAGACTCAGCGAGCAGAGTAATGGAAATTTTTGAAGTGGTATTGCTAAAAAGGTGTGATGGCTTTACCAGCAATACAGACCCTTGCTGAAAAGATTGGCCCGCAAACACCCAATCGTCGTTTAGCGAGACAACCAACTCCCCGTCCACAACGCCCTCTATCACGGCCGTGTTAGGCAAACTCAATCTAATCGCCTCATCATTGATCAACTGGTAATACTGTGTTTCCCAGAACGAAATTCGTTCCGACAAGATGTCGATTGGCTGCGCAGGCGACCCATATCGATCAGCCATCATCATCATTGAATCAGCGCTGGTCTCTGCTACCGTTTTTGCCTTGTCCAGTTTTTCACCACGCTTCCAAATTTTTACGATCCGCGGATAACCAGACTTAGTCATCGTACCCTCGCCAAAATCGGTTGCTACATAAAGATTATCTTCGTCAAGCCAGCTAACTCTCATTTTGGCTTCCGGCAACTCGAAACCACCATCAACAAACTCTAATTTTTCAGCATCGAACTCTCGCACCACGTGGGCATCACCACCGCCGGCAGAAAGGCTAACCAAACATTTTTGATAGCTAGGCTTTAGACAACTCATCTCTGAGAAAACCCAGTTCACGCCTTCGGCCTTCGACATCCCGTCAATATCCAAAACCGGAGCCCATTTTGGCTTGCCTGTTCTGAAGTTTGTTATGTGCGCGCGAACATAAAGACCACGAGGATGCTCTGCATTTTTCTTCAGCGAATAAACCCAATCCCCCATCTGTTCTATCTCGGGTAGCTTGTCTTCACTATTTAGGGCTCCCAGCGCATCGGCATAAATTTCTTGGTACAGAGGGTCAGCTCCCAATGACTCATCCGTCATTGCGTTAGCTTTACGCACCCAATCCAGTGCTTTTTCACCCTCGATATTTTCAAGCCAAAGATGTGGGTCTGATTCTTTAGCAAAGCCAGCAGACAGTACATTCATCAAACTAAACCACATCAAGAAACGCATAACCATAAAATTGCTCCAACGGAATTGCTGTCTAAGCCCACTGCTCAGACTTGAGGTCGAACTCTTTATCAACTATAACTGTGGCTCTAACTGTAAAGAATTTCAAGCTCTGCGACTAAAGAGTTTTCGATTATCAGTTTGTTAGAAAACACAGCTAACACTTAATCGAAGACTGTGTTTTTTTAGACACTAGGGAATAACATCTAAATGAATACACCATCCTCCTTACCTGTACTTTTTTTCATCTTGGCCTGCTTTTTATTTACCCATGTGATTTACGCGGAAGATCTATCTGAACCTGTCGAGTTATATAACCCGCCCTTGAGAACCAATTCTCCCGAGTTAAAGTACCCCACTAAAATGGCGAAAATTGGTCACGAGGGCTGGGTCGATTTGAGCTTCATGGTAGATAAGAAAGGCGCCGCCTTTGGTGTAACTGTTATTGATTCATCAGGCGAGCCCTCATTTGAACGCGCTGCTCTAGAGCACGTGCGCAAAACGACGTATCAACCCGCAACCGCCAATGGCAAGCCGGTGGAGGCCGCTAAACATCGTCGCTTTCGCTTTGAAATGAATAGAGTGGCCAAAGGTGCAAGCACTAGTTTCTACGCAAAATACAAACGCTTCAACAAAGCATTGAGGCAGGGTAGTCTATCGAAGGCCGCTCAATACCTAAATGAACTCAACTCTAAGAAGGTATCTAACTTGTACGAAGATGCCTACCTAAACCTCGCTAATTTTTACTTCCTCGCATCTAGTAAGCGGGACCCACATTCTCAGCTCGATTTTTTATCAAAGGCTCTAAACGGCAATCAGCAGGAAAGGTATTTAAAGCCCGCAATATACCTTTCCTCACTTGATGCGAAGTTTATTTTGGAGGTTCAAAATAACGACCTCGCAAGCGCTTTGGAAACTTACAAAAGGTTTTCGGAGCTCGAAGGTGGCGGATCCTATCATAAGCGTCACGCACCTAGTGTGGAATCAATAAAAAAATTTAGAGACTCTGATGAGCCGTACGCAATGAAAGGGACCTTAGGGAAGGGTGGATTAAAGTCAATCAAACTATTCAAACAACGCTTTAGCGTCAGCAACATCAGCGGCGATCTCCATGAGTTTCGGTTACATTGCTCCAAGAGATTCGTAGCCTTTGCGGCCCAGATTGATAGTGAATATAAGATTCCAGATTCTTACGGGAAATGCTCAGTTACTCTGCGTGGAAGTGCAGGAAGTGAGTTCACGTTTTGGCAAGCTTGAAAGATATCCACTTAAACCAAGGTCCTAATACCTATGAAAAAATTTATCCTTACCCTTTTATTGCTAATCTCCATGCCAACCATTGCCCAACATCACCTAATCACACTCGAAAGCCCACATTCACCGAAAGAAACGGCGGACCGCTACGCGGCCCTTGTTGTCGAAAAAGGGTTGACGCTGTTTGCTCGCATTGATCACTCAGCGAATGCTGCCAGCGCAGAACTTGAACTCGCACCTACCGAGTTGA
>CALKRK010000005.1 GCA_937989675.1 uncultured Arenicella sp.
AGAATGACACTTGCCGCAAAGTATGCGATAAAGCGATGCATTACACGGTTATAGGTACAATGCACTGCCGCTTGCAGTGCGCGCAACCCGACGAATGCCCAGGCTAAATTGATAAACAAGGCATCAGCACTGCCAGCAACAACAATAAATGCCGTCAGTGCGTAGAATACGACGGGAACTTCAAACATGTTTTTAAAACAGTTACCTACAGCGTTTATCCGCTCATCATACAGGTCAGTTACCTGCTCAGGAGTCACCAACTTCTGTGGATCGATCCCCTGCTGTTTAACATAGATAATTCTGCGCATCGTCATATTCAACCAAACAACGGCGGTGACTAACATAAGTGTTGTAGCTGGTAACAACATCGACAACATTGAGTTTTCCTCACAGTTTTCGCCTTACTTCGCATAAGTGTAGCAGCTATATCGCAAAGCGCACGCATATGCTAATTTCGCTTTATGAAACTAACACCGTTGAATACTGCAGCGATCATTCTATGTGGTGGCGCTGGGCAACGCCTAAATGGTGCAGACAAAGGCTTATTGCCTTTCGAAAATCGAGCGATGGTTGAATGGGTAATTGATGCGATAGAACCACAGGTTAGCGATATTGTAATATCGGCAAATCGCAGTATCGATACGTATAGCGGTTTTGGCCACACTGTTGTAAGGGACGAAACCGAGGGATACCAAGGCCCCCTCGCCGGCCTAATCGCTGCACTTAGAGTATTGAGCCCGCGTACTGAGATTCAAGCGGTGTTGCTTAGCTCCTGTGACACACCTCACCTGCCCTCTGACTTATTGGAGCGCCTCGCAAATTCACTTAATTCACAAATAAACATCGCAGTTGCTCACGACGGCCTGAGAAAACAAAATTTACACTGCTTAGTGCGCCGTGCAGCATGGCCGTCCTTGTTTGATTTTTTCGAAAACGGTGGGCGAGCTGTGCATCGTTGGCAAAAAAAAGCTGGCGTTACTGAGGTTGATTTCTCAGATAAAGCCAGCCATTTCTTGAATATCAATTCCCTGGATCAAATTTCAGATTGATGCTAAACATCTATCCTTAGCTAGATCTATTGATCTTCCCAGTTGCCGATATCCTTGCCATCACCATCGCCGCCAGCGGCACGGTCAGCACCATAGCTCCACAGGTCATAGGAGTTTGGGTTTTTAGTTCCTGGATTTGAGTACTGATAATCGTTACCCCAAGGATCTTTCTCTAGCTTCTTTAGGTAACCTGTCCAGTTGCTCCTACCAGGGTTTGTGACTAACGCCTGTAAGCCCTCCGAGGTAGTTGGGTACTCGAAGTTATCCAAACGATAAAGCTCGAGAGCGCTGTCCATACCACGCAAGTCCGTTTTGGCTTTAGTTATAAACGCTTTTTTCTGTTGCCCAAATATTTGCGGCGCTATCATCGCCGATAACAACCCAATGATGATTACCACCACCATGATTTCAATCAATGTGAAGCCAGCTTCTCGGCTACGATGCCGTGTTGATCTGAGTTTAAAACTGTTCATCTCTTATCACCTAAATTGAACACTTGTTCGGTTAAAAATTAATCATTTCCTGTAATTGAAACATTGGCATTAGTACCGCCAGAATAACCAGCAATACTAAGCCCCCCATAAACAAAATCATACACGGCCCAAGCAAACTCACCATCATTCCTATCCGAGTTTGCATTTCATTCTCTGTGGCCGCTGCCGCTTTCTCCAGCATATGCCCCAAACGGCCACTATTTTCACCACTTGAAACCATGTGCACAAGGAGCGGAGGGAAGTTGCCTCCACGCGACAATGCGCGGCCGATTGATACTCCTTGAGCAACCTCTTCGGTTGCCGACTGTAAATCACTTTGTAGCAATACGTTTTTCATTACTCCTTCACTAGCACGCATAGACGACAATATTGGAACACCTGACCCCACCATAATCGATAAAGTGCGAGCCATTCGGGCCGAGTCTATGTTTTGCACCATCTTACGAACACCGAGAATCTTGAGATATAAAGTATGTAACCAAAACCGTGGTTTTTCTTGCCTAAATAAGAAACGAATAGCAACAACGAAAATAAAGAGAAATGCGCCAACAAAGACGCCGTAGTCGACCAAAAAATCCGATAGTTTGATAACCACCTTGGTTAGTGTCGGTAACTCCTGGTTGAGGTCTTCGTAAACACCAACAATTTTTGGCACCACAACCACAATCAAAACCACCAATATCGCTGCGCAAACAAAAAACAGAAATATCGGATAGACAATTGCTTGCGTCACCTTCTGCTGCATTGCATGGCTGTCTTCAAGGTAGTCAGCTAACCGCTCTAGGACACTGTCTAGGGTACCGGATTGCTCACCAGCGGAGATCGACGCTCTGTAAATTTCCGGAAAGCTATTCGGATACAACGCAATCGCGTCTGATAATGAATAGCCCTCGGTAACCAGAGAACGAATATCACTAATAACTGTCTTTATTTTATGACCTTCAGACTGTTTGACTAGCGCGCTCAGGGTCTCCTCAATCGTCATGCCAGATTCTAACAGCGTCGCCATTTGCCGGGTCAAAATAGATAAATCATTAGTGCGAATTTTAATTCGCCTCGAATTTTTGCCGCGCTTATCGGATTTGTTCGCCGCGTTTTCCGAAATAGACTTCACGTCTAACGGCATCAAGCCTTGGGCGCGCAGCTCCGCTCTGACCTGTTTTACGTGATCTCCAGAGGTAATGCCTTTAACCGTTTTGCCGCTGGCATTAAGCGCTTGGTATTCGAAGGCAGCCATTTATGATTGCGTCACTCGGAATACTTCGTCAACAGTTGTCTCACCTTGAAGCACACGCTCAAAGCCATTTTGCAACAAACTTAATGAAGTTTTACGCGCGTGTTTCGTCAGATCATCCTCAGACGCTGAGTCATGTATCATACGGCGCATCCCCTCGTTCATTTCAATCAACTCATAGATCCCCAATCGGCCACGGTAACCGATTTGATCACATTCCACACACCCTTGGGCCCTAAATATAGAAACTTCCTGGCCTGGGCTTAAGTTTAACAACTCACGTTCAGCTTCATCCGGTGTGTGTGGCTGCTTACAATCAGGGCACAATCGGCGTACCAAGCGCTGTGCTAGTACGCCAACCAAACTAGACGCAATCAAGAAGGGTTCAACGCCCATGTCCACTAAGCGAGTCACCGCACCTACAGCGGTATTGGTGTGCAGAGTTGAAAGTACCAAGTGTCCGGTTAGACTCGCTTGAACCGAAATTTCTGCCGTTTCCAAGTCTCGGATCTCACCGACCAAAACCACATCAGGGTCCTGACGCAAAATCGAACGCAAGCCACTGGCAAAGGTCAAACCAATTTTGGTATTCATTTGAGTTTGACCGACGCCGTCTAAGTCATACTCAACCGGGTCTTCGACCGTCAAGATATTTAGCCGCTTACGATCAAGGCGATGCAGACCAGAATACAAGGTCGTCGTTTTACCTGAACCCGTTGGGCCAGTGACTAATAAAATGCCGTTCGGTTTGCCAATGAGTTCAACATACTTATCAAGTATCGATTCAGGCATACCCAATTTTTCAAGATCGAGGCGTGCGCTTTGTTTATCTAATAAACGCAAAACAACGCGCTCTCCATGCTGGGTCGGCAAAGTTGAAACCCGCACGTCTACCGGGTGCTCAGCAACCCTCAGAGACATACGCCCATCTTGGGGCAAGCGCTTTTCAGCGATATCAAGTTTTGACATCACCTTAATTCGCGAAACCAACGCGCCGTGCATCTCACGACGCGGCGACAAAATATCGCGCAACACGCCGTCTACACGAAAACGCACTACCGATTCTTCTTCGAACGCCTCAAGGTGTATATCAGACGCATTTTCACGAATAGCCTGCGTTAGGAGCGCATTAATTAGTCGAATTATCGGTGCATCGTCGTCCGCTTCCAATAAATCCGTAGTCTGCGGCATTTCATCCGCTAAACGCTCTAGATCAAGGTCGTCACCCATGTCGTCCATGAGCTGAGTGGCTTGACTGCCGCCTTTGTCATACGCGGAACGCAACTCATTATCGAATTCAGACGACGGTAATTTACGCAGTACCAAACGCGTATTCAATCGCCGCTTAAGCTCCGATAACACCGGCAACTTCGGCGTATCGATACAACTAATAACGACGCTGCCATCGTCTTGTATTTCGGCTAAAACGTTATGTTTCTTAGCAAACGAGTACGGTATCAGTGCTTCCACCGATACGTTTTCTTCTATCTCTACTTCTTGAATCGCGGTCTCAGTCATGGCTAAAACTACTAATCTTGCGGCTCTTCAACTTCCGGGAAAATTCCCACATCTTGTTCAATAGCTTCAAGCTCACCCTCAGTTTCAAAATCATCGGGCGTTGGCCTATCATCGTAGGTTCTTCGACCAAAGATGATGTCTTTAATTTTAGTTTTTACCGGTTTACCGATTTCGCCCTTCTTTGCTAATTCGGCTTGGCGTTCACTGCCGACAAGGCCATCTCCTAAGGTTTTCTCATACTCGATCAAAACCGGAGGCTCCGCTTCGGGAATCAGAAAATCGGATGTGTTACGGCGAGAAATCTGACTGTCTCGTCTCACCGCATCATATTTAGTCTTACTATAACTAGCTAGCTCTTCAGGAGAACGAATAATTCGAGGCTTAAGAAAAACCATCAAATTACGTTTCTCAACATCTTTACTTTTACTACGGAATAAATTGCCAATAATCGGTATTTTCCCCAAGATTGGAACCCAAGAAACCGTGTCTATCACATTCTCTGTAATCAGGCCGCCAAGCACTACAACCTGCCCGTCATCAACTTGGACAACGCCCTCAATGGAACGACGGTTAGTAATTAAATCCGCCTGCCCTTCTACCCGAGTGAGTTCTACACTGGAAGTTTCTTGAAAAACTTCGAGCTGAATCGTATCTCCCTCATTGATCTGCGGTTTGATTTTTAACTTAATACCAACGTCTTTGCGTTCAATGGTTTGAAAACCACTACCTACTGGTAGATTCTGCTGACCATTACCGCCGTCACCTGTGCCACCACCAACATTGCCGTTATTGAACCCGTTATTAAAACGCCCAGTAACAAACGGCACTTCCTGCCCCACAACGATCTCAGCTTCTTCGTTATCCAAAGTAAGAATGGTTGGTGTTGATAAAATATCGCTATTCGAATCTGAACGCAGTGCATTGATCACAACATCTAACTGATACTTACTAAAATCGAGCAGTGAAAAGTTAAAACCGCCAGTGCCCAATTCAAAGGTTTGATTAGATGTCGCTCGCCCCTGAATTTGACCAGGTCTTTCTGGATCCAAAATTCCTATTGGATTGGTTACTGTCGTACTGGTACCTGCTCCTCCATCGGTACCCGGTGTAGTGGTCGTGACCTCTTGCGACCCTAAATTCCAATTAATACCTAAAGCGGCCTCCTGACCTAAAGAAACCTCAGCAATAATCGTCTCTACGTATACCTGAGCACGTCGTTTATCTAGTTTTTCAACCACACCTTGCACTGTTTTCAACTGCGAGCCAGACGCTTTGACGATCAGCGAATTGGAAGCCTCGTCAGCCTGCACAGTAAATTCACTCACAGCACCTTGCGCGGTGGTGGCAGTAATGTCTTTTAAGATAGAAGCCAGATCTTCGGCTTTAGCGTGCTTGAGTGTAATAACATTCACATCACCTTCAATTTCGCGCTCAACATCAAGCTCGTCGATCAACGCCTGTATCTTGGCATATTGATCATCCGGTGCGCTAATCACCAAGGAATTAATCGCATCAAATGGCTGAATACTAACTTTAGCAGCGGTCGCCGCTTCTTTAGGGTCAGCTGTTTGCGTTATCAATTGAGTCAACGTTGTCGCTAATTCACTTGCTTTAGCAAAATCGAGATTAACAACCCTGATGCTTGAACGTTTATCCGGAATATCGATACGGTTGATAATCTTAAGCACACGCTGAATATTCGCAGCGGTATCGGTAATAACAACGCTATTGGACGGTACATGTGGTGCGAAATGGCTCGTTGGCGGAATCAATGGCCTAATAATAGGTACCAGATCTTGAACCGCGGCGTACTTTAACTGAATGATCTGTGTTATTTGCGCATCATTCGTGTCTTCGGTTGGGCTAAAAAGGGTCGGCGTTGGGCGCTGTTTAATAACATTGCTCGGCAACACCTTAATAACCTGCCCTGAATCCACGGTAGCAAAGTTGTGAACTTCCAATACCGACAAAAACACATCGTACAAATCATCTGGTCCAAGAGACGCACCAGACACAACCGAGACTTTGCCCTTAACTCGTGGGTCTACAATAAAATTCTTACCGCTAACCTCGGCCACCGTATTGATTAGAACGCGAATGTCCACGTCTTGCAGGTTTAACTGCACAGTGGCTTCACCTTGTTCGTTATTGGCTTGGCTTTGCTGCGTATTCTGCGCAGAAGCATTCCCAACCATGAACGTGAGGCCGGCGCACATCATCAAAACAAATGATTGCTTACCCACCAATCGGGTCAACACTCGTTTCGGAGCCAAAAGTAAGTTTGCTGCTTTGCTCATGAGGTATTTAACACTCTCTTTAATTTAGCTTCACTCGCACATCATCCCTTTGGGCGGCGTACAGCGAATTTATTATTATTGTTGCCTTTCCATCATACTTAAAATACGTCTACCAGACTACGATTAAGCGCCCAACTAACGAGGAGTTAATAGCATGTTAATGTAGTTAATCTTTGGCTTTTACGTACGAATCCTATTGGTCTAGCTCAATTTATCGGCCACAAACCGATGCACTGCATCAATGTCGTGCGCTAAAACGCTGTATCTCTCTTCCCGGCTAAACAGGTCAGACATATGTAGCGGTAAAGCTGGCTCATCAATATCAAAACGCGCATTACGCTCACTTGCTTGCCGAATCGCTTCCGGAAACTTGGCCGGATGTGCGGTGGCAAGACACACCATCGGCACGCCCGGTGTTATATTTCCGCTTCGTGCTGCGGCAACGCCAATGGCGGTATGTGGGTCGAGTAGATAACCGGTATTAAGATAGACCTCAGAGATCACGTCCAGCGTCGCGTCGTCGCTCAGGCGAAAACTTGAAAACAACTCACGCGCCTTGCTCAAGGCCGACTCACTTAATGACATAGAACCCGATTGAAACTCGTCCATTAAACGCTGAATTTCATGACCATTTCGCCCATACAAATCAAACAGCAGGCGCTCAAAATTGCTAGACACCATGATATCCATGCTGGGCGAAATTGAGTGCCGCAGCGATTGCTTGCTGTGATCGTTATTGCTTATGCAACGATGCAATATATCGTTCGCATTGGTCGCAATGATCAACTGCTTGATCGGCAAACCCATTTGCTTGGCAAGGTAGCCCGCAAAAATATCACCAAAATTGCCAGTTGGCACTGAAAACGAAACCGGTCGATGCGGCCCACCCAGGGATAATGACGCATGAAAGTAATAGACAATCTGAGCCATGATACGCGCCCAGTTAATCGAGTTAACGGCCACCAATTGACGGCCATCAGGTAGGAACGATTGATCTCGAAAGCTTGCCTTAACTAGGTTTTGGCAATCGTCGAAATTACCTTCAAGTGCAATATTAAAAACATTATCGGCAAGCACCGTTGTCATTTGACGACGTTGTACTTCGGACACACGCTCATGCGGGTGTAGAATGAAAATATCGATATTTTCGCAACGTCGACAACCTTCGATAGCGGCCGAGCCCGTATCACCTGAAGTGGCACCCATCACCACTACCTTCTGCTCACGCTTGGCTAAAATGTAGTCGAGCAGGTGGCCCAAAAATTGCAAGGCAAAATCCTTAAACGCCAGTGTTGGGCCTTGAAACAGCTCCAACACCCATTCATTCTGCCCGGTCTGAACCAATGGTGCGATCGCATCATGGCGAAAACTTTGATAAGCCTTAGCAATGATTGCTTTTAGGTCTTGATCTGGTATTTCACCATCAACAAAAGGCGCAATAACAACAAATGCCAGCTCTTCGTAACTAAGGCCTGCCCAACTGGCAATTTCTTCCTGACTAAATGAAGGTAGGCTCTCCGGCACATACAAGCCGCCATCACTGGCGAGCCCGGCAAGCACAACCTCTTCAAAACTGAGCGCGGGCGCATCGCCGCGAGTACTGATGAATTTCATTGCTA
>CALKRK010000006.1 GCA_937989675.1 uncultured Arenicella sp.
GAAGTTGGCTCACGTGGTGAGCGATGGTTAGGCTTAAAAGAAAAAGATCGGCAAGCCGCCACTCGATGGGAACCTAACGAAGAATTGTAAGCAAAGGTATAAGCAAAGCAGTATGACTAAGAGCGATAATTTTATCCCGATGAACGTTGCGGTTTTGACGGTCTCCGATACACGAACGATTGAAACCGACACGTCGGGGCAATATTTGGTCGACCAATTGAGTGAAGCAGGCCACAACTTGGCAGCACGAGACATCGTGATTGACGACGTCTATCTTATGCGGGCAATTGTTTCCAAGTGGATCGCGGACCCAAGCATACATGCGATTATCTCCACCGGTGGTACTGGCTTTACGGGGCGAGACAGTACCCCGGAAGCACTTGCCCCTTTGTTTGATAAAGCAATTGACGGCTTTGGAGAACTGTTTCGACAAGTTTCCTATGAAGATATTGGTACCTCCACAGTGCAATCGCGAGCGCTAGGCGGCATGGCAAACCAAACAGTGATTTTTTGTGTGCCGGGCTCGACCGGCGCATGCCGAACCGCATGGGAGGGAATATTGAACGAACAGCTGGATAGTCGTCATAGGCCTTGCAATTTTGTGGCGCACACGCGAGCTGGTTAGGTGATTACTCTCGCTGATGCCGAGCGCCGACTGTGTGACTCTGTTACTTGCCGTTTGGGTGAAGAGACCGTAAAACTTCAATCGGCGTTCGGGCGGATTGCCAGTGAAGACATCGTGTCTACGCTGACGATACCTCCCTGTGATAATAGCGCCATGGATGGGTTTGCGGTAAACGCCTCTGAACTCAACAGGGTGCCGAGTAGTTTGCCTATCTCTCAACGTATTCCAGCTGGTGCTAACCCTGCGCCATTGCAAGCCGGGTCGGCCGCGCGCATTTTTACCGGTGGTGTGATACCCAAAGGCGCTGATGCGGTCATCATTCAGGAGAACACTGAGTATGATGATCGAACAGTAACATTAGGTTCGTCGGTAGCGGTTGGCGATAATATTCGTCCAAAAGGCCAAGACATAAGGCCCGGTGCAACCGTGGTGCGCCGTGGTCAGCGTTTGTCTGCCATTGATATGAGTTTGTTGGCGTCGATCGGTGTTACCGATGTGCCCGTGTTTCAGCCATTGAAAGTGGCTATTTTCTCGACCGGTGATGAGTTGGTCGAGCCAGGTGTGCCACTCAAAGCGGGGCAAATATACAACTCAAACCGCACCTTATTGATGGCACTATGCTCGCAGTTGGGTTATGTCGCTTTGGATCAGGGCATCGTCGCAGATACGTTAGGCGCCACCAAACAGGCATTGGCAAAGGCGGCAGATCAAGCTGATATCATATTAAGTAGTGGCGGGGTGTCGGTTGGTGAAGAAGATCACGTGAAACCGGCGGTCGAAGCGCTGGGCTCCTTAGATCTATGGAAGGTGCAAATGAAACCCGGTAAGCCAGTTGCTTTTGGTCAGGTAGCAAATACGCCATTGTTAGGTTTGCCAGGTAACCCTGTATCGTCGTTTGTGATATTTCAGTTGTTGGCCGTGCCTTTGTTAAAAACCTTGCAGGGTGAGCTGGTTAAAGACAGGCTTTATTTCTCAGTTGAAGCTGGTTTTGACAAACAAACAACTAGCCGCGAGGAGTACATTCGCGCTAAGTTAGTGCGCAACGAGTCTGGCCAGCTGGTTGCCGAACGTTTTAAAAATTTAAGCAGCGGTGTGATGTCATCACTTTCTTGGGCCGATGGTTTAGTACGTCAATCCATCGATGACTCAATTGAAAAGGGCCAAGCCGTTGATTTCTATCCGCTCAATGAGGGTATGTTGTGAGTAGTGCGCAGTTAGTTGATGGGTTTAACCGAGAGATTCGATACTTGCGATTGTCGGTGACTGACCGCTGCAATTTGCGTTGTACTTATTGCATGGCCGAAGACATGACTTTTCTACCTAAGTCGCGGGTACTGAGCCTTGAAGAAATGGTGCTGGTTGGCGCCGCTTTCGTTGAGTTGGGCGTTGAGAAAATTCGCCTAACGGGTGGTGAGCCCTTGGTACGCAATGGCGTTGTAGAATTGGCCCAATCGTTGAATCAGTTGGATGGTCTTAGGGAGTTGGTCATGACTACAAACGGTGTGCTTCTAGATAAGTTCGCTGCACCGCTTAAGGATGCGGGTGTCTCAAGGCTCAATATTAGTATCGATAGTTTACGGGCCGACCGCTTCAAGAGCCTAACCCGCTTTGGGCAGCTAGAAGATGTGCTCAGAGGTATTGACGCAGCGCTGTCGGCAGAGTTTAAGAAAATCAAGTTGAACGCCGTGGTATTGAATGGTACCAATAGCGATGAAGTTGTCGATCTGACAAAATTCGCTGTAGAAAAAGGGTTGGATATTTCTTTTATCGAGGAAATGCCACTCGGAGAAATTGATGCCCATGACCGAGTTGATACTGCGTTTGAAAACCAATCGGTTCGTCAACAACTCGAGCAGTCCTTCAGCTTGAAGGCCAGCGACCATCAAGATAGAGCGGGTGGGCCGTCTAAGTACTTAGAGATTGCCAACAGCGACACCAAAGTCGGTTTTATCTCACCCATGAGCGATAACTTTTGTGCTAGCTGCAACCGAGTGCGAGTCACGGCTGAAGGTAAATTGCTGCTTTGTCTTGGTAATGAACATTCACTGGATTTGCGGGAAATTGTTCGAGATGACCCAAGCCACCTAAAAGAGGCTATCATTGGTTCTATGCAGCGTAAGCCAGAGCGGCATTACTTCGACCCAAACGATATCACCATTACCCGGCACATGAGTGCCACGGGCGGTTGAGTCGATAAGTTAGAGCGCTATAAATGTGGCTTTGGCATAGCCGCTGAACAAGAACAACAGGAGAGTAAGTGATGTCTATTTATGAATTCAGCGCCACCGATATTCGAGGGCAAGAAATAAGCTTGGCGGACTTTCAGGATAAAGTTCTATTGATTGTTAACACCGCCAGTAAATGTGGTTTCACACCGCAGTTCGAAGGCCTTGAAAGTTTGTATAAAGAGCTGGAAGGCGAAGGCCTGATGATTTTGGGCTTCCCGTGTAATCAATTTGGCAGCCAAGACCCCGGTTCAGAAGGGCAGATAGAAGAATTTTGCCAGCTTAACTACGGTGTTTCGTTTCCGATGTTTTCTAAGATCGAAGTTAACGGCAGCGGAACTCACCCATTGTACAAATACCTCAAGAAAGAGGCCAAAGGTTTGCTTGGTTCGCAGGCTATTAAATGGAACTTCACCAAATTTCTAGTCGATAAAGAAGGTGCCGTAGTCAAACGCTATGCGTCAACCGATAAGCCTGAATCCATTAAAGCGGATATCCAAAAACTTCTTTAACGCATTACATAAATAATTTCACAAAGGGTAAGCAGATGAACAGTATCATCGATGTCGCCGCCATTCTGATCAGTGTGTCAGCACTTTTCGCCTATATTAACCATCGCTTTATAGGGCTGCCGACAACGATCGGCGTAATGATGATTGCGATGCTGGTATCTGTGTTGACGTATTGCTTAAGCCTGATGGGCTTAGGTGATTTCCACAGTGAAGCAAAGGCGCTATTAGGCAGTATCGATTTCAACAAAACCCTATTGCACGGAATGCTTAGCTTTCTCCTGTTTGCTGGTGCTTTGCACGTAAATCTAAATGCCTTACGCAAGCAAAAGTGGGTCATACTGAGTTTGGCGACGGTGGGAGTTTGCTTGTCGACCTTTTTAGTGGCCACGATTGCGTACTATTTATTAGCGTTGCTAAGTTGCCATTTGCCATATATCTACTGCTTGCTATTTGGCGCGTTGATTTCTCCAACAGACCCGATTGCCGTTATGTCCACGGTAAAGCGTTTGGGCGTTAGCAAAGAGCTAGAAACCACCATTGCTGGTGAATCGCTCTTCAACGACGGCGTTGGTGTGGTGGTGTTTATGGTGCTGCTAATGCTCTTACAAAACCCTGATAACATCACCGCCAGTCACGTAGCCGTGATCTTTCTTGAAGAAGCAGTGGGCGGCATTGTGTTTGGCTTAGTGCTGGGCGCGCTGGGCTATTACTTTCTCAATACAATCGATAACTATAAAGTGGAAGTGTTGATCACTTTAGCGCTGGTGATGGGCGGCTACGGATTAGCGATGTATTTGCATACCTCTGGGCCGATCGCGGTGGTAGTGGCTGGCTTATTCACCGGCAATGTGATGCGCGAGCACGCTATGTCAGATCGAACTCGTCGAAGTGTTGATGACTTCTGGGAGCTGATAGACGAAATACTAAACGTTATTTTGTTTGCCCTGATTGGTCTAGAAATGCTCATAATTCCATTTGAAAGCCAATGGTTTATTGCAGGCTTACTGCTCATTTTAGTGGTGGTATCCGTGCGCTTTGTTAGTGTTGGTGTACCCGTTCGTTTAATCGCACTTAAGACAAAACTGTCGCCGCACTTGGTGAAAATTTTAGTTTGGGGCGGTCTACGCGGCGGTATCTCAGTAGCGCTGGCACTGAGTTTGCCCGAGGGCGAATCTCGTGACTTGGTACTGTTTATCACCTATGTAGTGGTGGTCTTTTCCATCGTTGTTCAAGGCTTGACCATAGGGCCGTTTATTCGGCGTTTGACCTAGGCTTTATTTTGAGTACATTAAACTGTAGTTACGAATATCATTTTAAGATCAAAGTACTGCTAAAAAATCAATTCTTAATTGAGCTAATAATTGGCTTTAAGGTGAGAAATTACCAAAACCGATATAAGCGTTTTTAGATCAAAGGATTTTAGGTGCTAGAACTTGGATGTCGTTGTAGGCCAGTCTTGGCAAAATTAGAGCGTTGAGAAAAATATAAAATATGCTTGCCGAATAGAAAAGTCCTATATCACTTGATATGAAATAAGACCTTATTGATGAGTAAGTTGAGTGACTCAAACCATATTGAACTGCATTAAATAACTGGTTTCATTGAGTCAGTAAAAGCGCTAACGTTTTAGATGTCGACGTTTATTTGAACTGGTTTTAGATCTTTCTGATAAGAGACAACAAGCCTGACCTTTGAGTCTTCGGTTTTTTCAAACAGATACTGTTTGACACCGTTTGTGGTGAACACACCTTGAGATTCGATTGACTCACCTTTGGCATTAACGAGTTCTATTTTCTCTACTGCATTGTCATCAGCCTCAATTTTAAACGCAAATTGATTTTCGTCGTCAGTCATATTCATAATGCTTGCATTGGTGTATTTCATGATAGCTGGCCCCAGTGCGCGCTTGGTCTCCATGTCAATATTTGGGTATGCCTCTGTTACGTCTGCCTCTAGTTCAAGAAGGCTTTTGTCCTGGGTAACCACACCGCTGACTAGCATCTCCTCAAATAAATCGATCTGCGATGCAGATAGCGCGCCTTCTTCTTTTAATGAATTTATGAAGTCCGTACTATCTTGTTTATCTGTGGCATTGGCTTTTAACCTAACTGGGCCTATTTGGATGTCTTGATGATTTTTAGGGTCGAATAGCTCTGATTTTTCGACTTGCATTCCACTGCCTACAAAAGCTGTTAAGCTACCTTTCATCGAGATACCGCCTTCGAGTTTTTCCAAACCCGATTTAACGATGATATCCCATTCAGCGACCTTGCCGTTTTCTTTAATATCGCTAAACGAACCGAGTTCATAGTTCGGCCTGTCGAGCTGATCTTTGAGCATGTCTTTTTTTCCGATCATTAGCTTAGTGAGTTGTAACGAAGATTCGTCGATGCTGACTAAGTCATCTCCAATTGCATAGAAGTTAACGGCTGACTTGCCGCCTAAATTGCAGGCCATGACCGTTACGATGTCCTGATCAGCACATATTAGTGCACCGGCGAACTTAGCGTCTAATTCGGCGCTAGCTTGAGTAGATAAAACGCATGTTGAGAAAATTAGTGGCGCAAATAGTTGTTTATTTTTCATTAACAATTCCTTTGATTATTGGTTAGTGAAAGAGGGGATTTTCAATCATAGTACGTTGTGAAAACGTGCTATCTACTATACTGGGCGAAACATTAACCGAAGCTTAACGTTGATGAAATCGGTTACTCCTAGTCCGCCATACGTGAAGGAAATCGCCGTTCGCTTACCAAATCTCTAACCTCGTCTACACTTAAATATCGTCCATCGGGCCCGTCTTTACCCATCACCCTTAAAAGGACAGGCCATTCGCCATTCATCATGATTCTATTTATACGGCGCCTTTGCCCAACGGCGCGTTCGTAGTTAGCGTCCATAAAGGCTCTTATTTCTGTGGCGTCAAGGCCGAGCTCGGTAGAGCCGTCATGAGAATTTTTTTCGCTGGCAAACTGGCTTAGGCGTTCAAGTTCTTGCTCAGATACATTGCCGTTGTGATCTAACACGCCGGAGCCTGCGCCTTTTTTGTAGAGTGGCCCGTTGCGTAGCTTATTTAGCTTCACTCCTTTACGTATAGTTTTCAGTATGGAAAGTGGGCTAATTCCATTCGAAATTAGGGAAACAACGTAGATCGCTATGAACGATAGGCTTGGTTTGCCTTCTCCCTTTTTCGCCTGCTCCACAATGGCATCTGTAACCTTAGAGCATGTCTCTGAATCATCACTAAGCGTACCTTGTTCAACAAGCCCGCGTAAAAAAGGGCAAGGGTTATCTGGCGACACCTTTAAGTTTCCTTTAGCACTGTTACCCATTCTCTCCTCCAGTGTTATTGGTCTTTTAGACGTCAAGCTTAGTTCTATTGAGGCTAGACTGCAATCAATCGAACGCTCATAAAAGTCATTTGATATCGTTTTGTAAGTCAAAAAAGGGGTTGTCTGAGAGCCTTTTCTGGAGATTGTGTTGTTAAATTTGGAGCGATGTTGTTAATTGGCTTGCACGAAACTTAGTTGCAAATGAGGGCTGGGTATTTTGAAATTTGAGTATGGATGCTCTAAAAATAGGTATGAGTACTCAGGTCGATTTAGCAATAGCCTAATAGCATTAAAGATCAACTTAACCGCTGTTGGGTTCGGGCAGCTGAGTAAAGAGAAATCTCAATGATGCTCATCGAAAACGCGAAGATATTCTGCGTATTAACCTCTGGCCAAAGACCCAAACCAAACGCTTTACACAATTTCCGCTGCGCCCGCTGTGTTCGTTGCAGCTAGTCGGTTATGGTGATATTGAAATCTATTCCTCTGTTCAAATGGGTTAATCCTATGCATATATTGATAAATAAAAATGGTTATTTTCTAGTTAGAAGAGCAAAGCTGGTCTCGGTTTTGTGCGCGATTGCTTGCTTGATTTCAGCTTGTGGCGCGGATACTCAAACCAGTAATTTAAATGTGGCTGACACCAGTGAAGCCAAAGATGAACAACGCACTGATATTGATAAGGCTACACCTTGGTCCGGTTCAGCGAGTGGTTATATAAGCGAAGGCGACCCGGCAAGCGACAGAATTGAATTGTTTGTTCGCTTAGGGAGGTTGTTGGCTGCGGCCTCTGTATACCAACAACGGGCAAATGAAATTCAATCAGAGCATAACCCTGCACAAGAGCAAATTCGTAGCGCGCGAGCCCGAACTGCTGAGGTGTTTAGTAAAGGTCTTATAAACTCGTACGCTGAAATTGACTCACTAATAGAACGGAAAGCTGATAAGTCAAAGCAAGCGCTCTCGCTGCAAGGGTATCTCGATTCTTTTATCAGCGAGCGTACCTTAGGCGAGCTGGTAAACGTTGATAGAGCGCAACGTGTAAAACGAAATGAGGCGATGCAAAAAACACGAGATTTTATGAGCCGAATTCATGCTGTGGTTCTCGCTTTTTTTCCATCTCGGCATGAGTATTTGCTGGCTTCTTCTGCGCTTATTCGTGAGGCGGGAGATAAAATGGCCAAAGGGGTTTCAGCGGATGGTGTCGTGTTGGATTCCGATTCTGTGCAAGAAGCATTCGCACTGATTGATAGATCGGTAAAGCTAGACCCTAAAAATGTGAGTTTTTGTGAGTCACAACGCACTCCGATTCGCGATCACAAGAAAACGATCGATGACCTGCTTAATAAAATGGCGCAGTTCGAGCGAGGTATTCAGTTAGGTGTTACGGCTAGCGATATTTATAACTTGGCGAGAGAAGCGCAAATAGCCGGAGAGCGCTTTCCTGAAATAGACAGTTCCGACTGTGAATAGGGGGGTGATAGTATGAGTCGCACCAATATATTTCATACGGGCTCTGCACTGAGGGCTAAACCAAAGCGGTCAGTGAGCGTCATTTTTTTATTAATGCTAATTTCATCAGCTAGCCGCGCCGCAACTATTGAAGTAACGGCGCAAATTGGCGAGCCAGGTTGCGATTTGGTCGAAGCCATCGATGCGGCCAACAATGATGCTCCAACAGGAGGATGCATAGCCAATAATGGAAGCTTTGGCGATGACCTTATCGTTCTTAATTTCACTGTGCCAATTAGTGAGTTCGTAGTGAGCAGTGTTAATAATTCAGACGGTGGTTTTAGCGCAAACGGATTTCCGCACATTACTTCTAATATTCGAATTCAAGGAAGAGGTAGTAACCGTGTGACGATAAAGCGATTTGAAGGCCTATTAACCCCAGAGTTTCGGTTTTTTGAAATCCTGCCTGGCGCGTCTCTTTCTCTGGATAACATCGTATTAGAGAATGGCCGACAACCTGGTCTCATTGGTCTCGATGGTGGTGCTATTCGTAACGAGGAAGGTACGCTTATTGTCACCAATAGTGATTTTCGAAATAATAGAGCGGCATCCGGTGGAGCGATTCGTTCAACTTCATTTAGTGAGACAAATTTATCCAACACTACTTTTTCCAATAACCGGTCAACGGGTAACCTCACGGGTGGTGGCGCGATTCGGTCTGCGGGCCAACTTTCAATAGTCGATAGTGAGTTCTCTAATAACGTATCAAATAGCCAGGGTGGGGCACTTTATCTGGGGCTGAATAGCGATACGGTTTTGCGCACTAGTTTGCTACGAGATAACGCTTCTGATAGCTCTGGTGGTGCGATTATCGTCTCGTCCTCTCCGGTGGTTACCGTTACGGCAAGGGCTGCCATTTACGATACCACAATCAGTAATAACACAGCAGGTAGTAGTAATAACACAGTAGGTATCTCTAGTTCGGGCGGCGGGCTAGCTGCAATCGGAACTGGATTGAACATAAGCCTCACCAATACCACCATCACTGGAAACGTGGCTAATACCGGTGGCGGCGTTAACTTTTTCACATTTAGTGATAACGGAGATTCTAATCTAGTTGTCGTTAATTCAATTATTAGTGGCAATTCAACGCCATTTATAGTGAGCGCTGATGAGTTAAATTTCACCCCCATGGTAGACACATTAACCGTGCGTCATAGCTTGATTGGTCATTCAGGCATTACGACGGCGCAGGCTATAACAGGTAGTTTTGAGCCAGCGAATAATATTATTGCGACCAGTGATGGAGATACTCCGACCGCCTTAAACGCCATATTGTTGCCGTTAGCGTTAAACGGTGGTCAAACTAGAACTCACGCTTTGCCCCGCAACAGCCCCGCTATTGATGCCGCTGAAGAAGGCCGGGTCGTTCAATTCGGTTTCTTTACTTTTTATGTGCCCGGTTGTCGAGGTAGAGAGCTTAGCGCACCAACTCCATTGCCACTATTCAGGCCTGATCAGCGAGGGTTAGAACGCCCAAACGGAGATGCTTGTGATATCGGCGCATTTGAATTTGAAAAAGATGACTCGCAGTGTTTCGTGGCAAAGGCTGCAAATAACAACGTGGTTACATTTTGTTTGTAGACTCAATAGAAGCTACCCACGTATCTGGCTAAAGAGGTAAGGTATGGAAAAGTACTTAATATCAATTCTAATAATCGTCGTATTTGTTAATGGCGGTGGGACTACCGCTCATGCCCTTGAATGTGGTGACAGCATTACCAGTAGTGTCGTTTTAACTAAGGGCCTTGATTGTTCAACTGGTTATGCAGCGCTTGAAGTATTCGCACATAATGTCACCAATAATCTAATCTGAAAAACGACCGACTATGGTATCAATGTGGTGCAAGCGGATCGCTGCCAGATAGTCAATAATCGCATACTAGCAACCGGTGATAGCGCTGTTCGACTAAGTGATTCGTCATACTCTAACATTCGCCAAAACACGATTAAGGAGGGACGTGTTGGCTTGTCAATTTTAGCTAATGCCAGCACACTTTGCTTGGCAAGTGGTAGTGGACGTAGTTAATAAGAATAGTGTTGAAGGAAATTATTCAATGGAGTTCGAAACCGGTGTGTCGCTTTGTCCGGGGCGATCAGTTAATGCTCGAGTACTAAAGAATACGATCACTAACAATAAAATTTACGATGATGATGTTGGCATTCTATTTAGCTCAGATGCGCATCAAAATACAACTCAAAATGGTTATCAAGGAACTATTGTGCCCATTATTGACGAAGGCTTGAGTAACCGCTATTGAATAAACCTTCTTGTTGTTTCTTGATCAACGAAGCTTAGCGAAATTCGAAGTTCTGTCGCATGGAACCGCCTGCACTACACGTAATCTGAACTTTGGCGGGGCTCACTATAATGCCTAGGTCATCGGGCGTATCAATGCTAAGTTCATAGTTGCCCACACCTAAATTGTCGAAGCGATACGTTCCTGCATCGAAGCGTTTTGACTGGCCTTTGTTCTGCGCGCCACTTTTGCGATTTAGCTGTATGCTGACCTTTTGAGATTGAGCAACCGCTGGCCCAGTGGCAATGCCTTGGATAGTACAAATGCCCGGCCTTGTTCTGTTGCCGATAAATAGGTCGATGCTACGTTGGGCGTTTTCAACGCCGCTCTTACTTTTCGCAATTACGTGCCATTGGTTTTTGCCTGGCTTTAGAGGCCCATGTTTTATGCTGCACTCTTCGTTTTCGCATTGGTGGATGGATTTGTCGTTAACAAAAAATTCAATTGATTCGATGCCTTCCGGGTGAAATGCGCGTGCCGAAAATTCAATTTTGTCGCCTTTATTTGGTTTTGATGGAACCGTTCTTACACTAATTGAAGGTTCGATTTTGCTCGGATCTTTTCCTGTTGACTTAGCCTTAGCACCAGTTGATGAAACTAAATCGCAATCAGCGCTCCAAACGCCATTGAGGCCTTCGGCGTGCCGCCCACCCATCTTAACTTGTTTAGCACCAACTCGGATCGCGATGCCGTGCATGGTCTGATTGCTGTTGCTATTGACGAAACGCTTAAGTTCTATTTTTTGTTCAGCCCAGCTACCCTCAAGTTCCTGGGTAAACTCATTGCCATTGCGATCAATATTGATGCTGCCGGAAATCGATGCGTCAGAGCGCTGAAGAGACATGCTACCCTTATCGCCTTGCTGAAGATCAAGAGCGCACTCCCACTTCTCAGAGCCAAAAGCATGGCTAATATTAGTTATCAAAAGGAGGAGACTTAGTATTGCAGCTTTGTTCATTTAGACATCCCGAAGCTTATTATTAGCGAAATCCACATGTAGAGTATCACACAAGCGAAAGTTAGATTAGAGCAGACTTAAACGAATGTAATAGCAGACAATGCTGATCCTAGCTTTTTGAGGTCGCCAATATTAGTAGGAGAACTAGATTGACTTAGTTGTTGATGGTAACGTGGCATAAAGCGCGAACTAAACTCCAACTTTATTCGTATGAAAATATGCACGTAAATTTAAGGGAGCTGTGATGGAAGGAATAAAATTTGTTATCTATCTGAGCCTTATTTGCTTGGTCTGCCCAATATCAGCGGAGGCTGACGCGCAGCAACCTAAGGTCGTTCCAGAAGGGTGGGCTGCCCAATATGATTTCGAGAGTAGAATTGTTGATTATCTAAAAGCTGAGCATGATTACGCGAAAGATCGCGGGAAAACCGCTTACATCTACGTTTACAAGGACGGCGACCCACACTGTGAAAGTATACGTCGATTTATGAAACGTAAGAGCGTTAAAAAAGCCTACAAAGGCACCCATATGGTGATGTTAGATATAGATGAGTTGCTTCGCGTTTATAAAGCAAATCCAAAATCTAATTTTGAGCCTCCGAATTGGTATCCGGCGATTGTGAAGATTTCAGAGCTTGGTAAGCCAACGTCGGCGGCAATATTTCCTGATGTAATCGTGTTTCATCCAGAGTCGAGCCAGATCGAATCGCATGGGGATGCTACCACGGCCGCAGGGGTTTTCAACCAATCGTCAAAGCGGCGATATGTGCGCGCAATGAAGAAGTTCTTTAACGAAAACAATTATACTTTTATAGAGGAGTAGCCACCTTGAATTAGCTAACTCAAGCTTTCCCTAGCTCTGTTAGTGCTTAGTTGAGCCTCTTAACGTTGCGTTTCGTCGCCGTTAATTTCTCGCCATTGTTTGGTTAACCTTCGTCGCGCAATCGGAGAGAAGATAAAACTAAAAAATAGAAAAAATGCGATTAAGCCACAAAAGCCTGTCGTAATGTAGAGTGTCATTTGTAGGCTGAGAACACTACTACCTATAACGTGCACACGGTCTGCCATGACTAGACCATCTTGCTCAAAAGTGTCGCGCACTAATACTGGTAAAACGGATGGCCTTACAAAGCCGGTTAGTGCGAGATTTGGGTTTATGCGACTATTGTGGTTACTGGTTTGAAGGTGCACGAAATGGATTGGAGATTTTTTCCCATTTGGTGAAGCTATCGGTGTATAACGCGTTTCAGACGTATGGCCTCTACGATTGTTCTTACTTGTGATCGAGTACGAACTGTTAGTGAGTAACGAACCATTGAGTTTTACTTTTTTGAACCAATAGTTACCTTCTTCAAAGTTTCTCAGGTCAACTGAAATTGTCTCTTGATTTTCATCTGGTGCATTTTGACCGACATAAAACGCCCCCAATGCAGCTCCGATAAATAGAAACATACCTATCAAAAAATGGCGAGATCTCTTTTTTAGTCGAGCTTGAAGTTCGTTTAAGCTGACTTCCATATCGCCTTTTTTGATTTGCAAGCCCTTGCCTGAGCCGCCAATTATTTTTTCAATTAGAATAATTGGTAGTAGCAGTGCTAAAAAAATGGCTGCGAAGGTTAGTGTTGGAAAATAATTATTGAAAGTATCGGCTTGCCAGCGAATTAAAATTGCATAGAGACCAGTTTGAAATATCCAACTCCAAGCTGCGTATCCAAGTGCACAGAACATCAGACCTAAACCTATTATAGAGTTGAATGATTTTTTCATATTTCCCCTGCAGTTTTATAGGTAAGTGCTAGCTAATTTTTATAGCGGAAATCGCATCATGACAAATATTGTTTTGGCGCGACTTATTTAAGCTGTATTCAAGCAACTTGGATCGAGCAATGCAACTACGCGTTCACGTAGTTATCCGTCTATACGGGGAAGGGCAATTGACACTATGTCAGTGTTTTGCGTTGCGACTAGATTCTTATAGCTTGGAGTTCTGCGGAAGGGCAGAACTAATATGAATACAATCACTTATTTTCCTTGGCGACTTTAAGAGTTCGTTGGAGACTATGGAGGTGACAGTAGCACTATGATGAAAACAACTTATCAGGAAGCGGCTTTATTCAATTGCTCCTTTTTGTATTGTGTTGGCGTGAGTTTAACCAACTTCTTAAAAAAGGTGTTGTAGGTGGCCTTGGAGTTAAACCCGCAGACCTCGGACACGTCTATCATTGTCATATGTGCTTTGTTTGGGTTGGATAAAATACTTTTAGCTTCTTCAATACGGTAAGCATTGACGAATTCGCAGAAATTCGTCTTAAAGTGGCGGTTTATCGTTTCAGAGAGCTGCCTAGATTGGATGCCTAGCTTATCGGAAAGTTGGTCCAATGTAAGCTGATGCATTAAATAGGGCTTATCGGTTTTCATCTGTGTTTCAATTCGTTGCACAAGTGCATCATCGGCTTGAAAATCGCGGTTCTTCGGCTTACTTTCTTCGGGCACGAGCGCGCCATCGACGCGAACCGATCTCTGCAAGCTAAGAAACATCAAAGAGGTAATCAATGCGAAGTTTAGGATGTTTCCAAATATTCCCATTTGGTTTAGTAAGTCTAGCCCAACCGCTGGGAAAAAGAGGCCAAGAACTACATGGCTTAAAATCCAAACTCTCACGGCAGTGAATGCGACAACCAGTAATTTAATCCAGCGAATATCGATTTGTTCTAGGTCGGAGTAATTCGCTTGAATCTGCTTGGTGGCCGCGCGGATTTCTATTAGTGAGAGTACGCCAAAGAGAACCCTTAGTGCTTCTCGCAAAAAGCTAAAGCTCCGCTTGATAAGCTGATCTACCCAGTCATGTTGATTCAGTATGAAAGCTAATTTGCCAGATGCGTCATGTGCGTAAAAATAGAGGTAAAGATAGATTGCGTAGCAAATTGCTGGCACAAAAACTAGATAGTACATTCGGTTTAGCGGCATCTTTTTATATAGGAGGGTTCTTATATAAAAAAGTAGCATTGGCCCTTCTAGCCAAATCGCAAGTTCAAACGCAAAATATAAGTTTGGCGACGTTTCTAAAACTAAGGGTCTGAACGCCTCACCGTATTGAATAAGTAAGTGGATTGGAATACCCACTTGAGTTAAAAAAAAGCCGGCCAGAAAGTAGCTGCTGAGGCGGTGCTGGTTCTTTGTAAACAAAATCAACAATACGAATAGGGCACTCATGAAGGCAGCAGCCAGCAAGAAGGTGTCGTATATATTGAAGATAGGTTCAGACAGTTGCATTGAGAGGGGAAGGATTCAGCTATTCGTACATTACATGTATCAACTTAGCTAATTGTAGAGCATCTCCTTTAGGTAGAACAGAGGAGTGTGGTGGTCAGTTGTTTGTGGAAGATACCAGAAGCTAAGAATCCGATTAAATATCTGTTGCGTCAGAAAATTAGCAGAAAAATAGCAAAAGGATGTTGCGAACTCTTTGTTGTTAATTGTATATTGTGAACAATATGCAATTAGGTTTAGAGCCTAATAAATCCGCAAATAGAGCATGTTTGTATAAACGTTTCAGACTTGCGTTGAATTGTGGATCTACAAATTTAAAGTGGACTATATAGGGTTGATTAAAATGAAATTCAAAAGCGCAGTATTTGCTGCGACCTTCCTTACTTCTTTGACCTGGGCTTGCAGCTCAAATATCGTGATGGCTCAAGAGAGTCAGCCGACGGTTTCTGGAGAGGGGAAAAGGCTGGCCGTTGTGTGTTCAAACTTCAAACCAAAGCGTGTTATCAGTTGGAATGAATCCACACAGAAATGGTGTGATACGCAATTTGAAGATTTTTGTGGTGAAAGAAGGTTGAGTGCGGCTAGGGCGGTTTGCAGTAAAAGCTACGACAAGCGACTTGAGCAATTTGCCATAGAAAAGGGCGCCAATCAGCCAGAAGTAGTGGCCTCTGAAAAGCAGAGTGGTTCGCAATCACTGCCGTTAAGCGAAAGCCGTCAGCGTATCGACTTACAGACCGAGTTGCTTGAGATCGAGCAGAGCTTGCTTGAGATAAGGGAAAAAAAGTTAGCCTTGAAGCGCAGGGCCGCTGAGTTAACATCTCTGTAATTCTACTGCCGTTTCTTATCGTAAATTAGGTGACTCATAGGTTGTTTTCTAACTAGACTAAGCGTTTTCTGAGCGCTTAGTTCTCATTTGTCGGATTTCTATCGCCCGCACTAGTTTTGAATGTAATCTTTGATCTAGTGGGTAACGACGGATAATCATAAAGACCGCAAATAGACCAGCTGCAGGGAGCAACGTCATTAGCGCTTTCATTTGCGCCAAGGTCGATAACGATTGTTCAGAGTTAGCTACATAGCCAATTGTATCTAGAAAAATTCCTAGCAGCCCCATCGCGATGCCTAGTGAAACTTTTTGCGCAAACGTGATGAGCCCCAATAGAAAGGCCGGGGCTCTAATCCCAGTTTTCCATTCACCAAACTCAACGGTATCTGGAAGGGTTGCCCAAAAACTAAAGTACAGTGCCCCTTTGGCTAGGGCGCTAACAAGTAGAAAAGGCAAGATAGCGTTGATATGGTCAACGGAGAAAAAGTAGAGGCATATCGAGTTTACGATAATAATGCACAGACCCGTTTGCCAAACAAAGCGCTTACTGGACCATTTAGCTAATAGTGACCAAATCGGAAAGCTGATTGCCGTTACGATTCCAAGTGCTGCTAAGGTGCTACCAATTGCACTTTTGCCGTTCAGAGCGTAGATGAGGTAATAGATAAGCACTTTATCGGCGAGCGCCACACAAGACATGCTGACTATAACGGCGAGAAAGACCAACCAAAAAGGAGAGTTGGCTTTCAACATAGCGACCGTGTCCTGTACCGACAGTTGTGACTGCTGAGGTGTCGCATAAGTTTCCGCTTTTTCACGTGTCATTAAAAATGTCAGAAAAAAAACAGGGACAGAAAGTGCCGCAAAAATTGCGGAAACTCTGAAGAAGCCGTCATTCAGATCACCGTTGCCAAGTGACTCAGCTAGTTTTAGCATTAATAGTGCAACGATGATGCCTGCTGCTGAGGCAAACAGCATTCTAGATACCACGAGGCTTGAGCGTTCATTGGAGTTTCGGGTGATCTGGGCCATCATGGCGCCATAAGGCACCGCAACAATGGTATAGCATGTCCTAAAAATAACATGGGTGACCGCCGCGTAAATAATGAGGCCTCCTACTTCTAAATCAGGGCGATAAAACATAAACGCGAAAGAACAAGCTAAAGGAATAGCCCCTAGCACTAGGTATGGGCGGTAGCGCCCCCATCGAGTGCGCGTCTTGTTTGTTAGCAAACCCACCAACGGATCACTAATACCATCCCAAATCATCGCAACCATAAAGATGGTGCCTGCCACTTTGTTCGGGAGGCCTAATACGTCGGTGTAGTAAAAAAGTAAGTAGAGATTGGTGGCTGTCCAAAAAAAACCGAAACCTAAGTCTCCTAATCCATAGCCTATTTTTTGAGATAACCCTAGCGGCTGGTTTTTATTTGAATATATTGCTGTGCTCATTTTTCGTTCTCGGCCTTTGGTGGCGTCATAGTGCCTGCTCATATAAAACCAACACCTAAGGTGTTGGCTAGCTTCGCATATTCAGCTGGTCTTTGGAGTTTTCTTAGGATGGTTATCTCTGATTTTTCACGTAAAAAATCAAATTTATAATTTAACTATCCAATTGGTTGACTAAATAATGGTAGCACAGTATCTTCCCTAAAACCAAAATTAAGCGGAATTGATCGATGTCTTATCTAGACGCAAATAAGAGTAACTCTACAGAAATACAACCCGGCTTGGAAAAGCGTGTGTCTCAACTTCTTGAGCAGCTATCTTTAGAAGAAAAGGTTTATATGATGTCGGGCCACGACTTCTATCAACGCTTTCTTAATGAAGATAAACGCCAATTTAATGTGCGCCTGTATCAGGCCGGGGCCGGCAATGATCGCCTTGAGGTGCCATATTTGTGGTTTGCCGATGGGCCTAGAGGGGTCGCGCTAAAAGGTTCCACCTGTTTCCCGGTATCCATGGCAAGGGGGGCGAGCTGGGATGTCAATCTGGAACAGCGCATCGGAGAAGCAATGGGCCGTGAATTACGCGCTCGTGGCGGCAACATATTAGCAAATGTCTGTATTAACCTTTTGCGCCATCCTGCTTGGGGGCGTGCGCAAGAGTCTTATGGTGAAGATCCGTACCTACTTGGAGAGTTGGGTGCCGCGCTAACTCGTGGCACGCAGCATCATAATGTGATTGCTACGGTAAAACACTTTGCTGCAAACAGCATCGAAAATGCACGATTTAAGGTCGATGTTGTTATGAGTGAACGCGTGCTTAGAGAAGTATATCTCCCCCATTTTAAGCGCGTGATCGATGAAGGTGTTGGCTCCGTAATGAGCGCTTATAACAAAGTGAACGGCAACTACTGCGCGCATAATAAGGTTCTGCTTCGAGACATATTGAAGGGTGAATGGGGCTTTAAGGGGTTTGTGCATTCCGATTGGATTCTCGGTGTCTATGGGGCCGATGCCGCCGCAGCTGGCTTGGACATTGAGAACCCCGAGGGTACGCATTTTGGCGCCAAGTTGGTCAGGGCCGTCGAGAACGGAGAAGTACCTGTCGACGCGATTAACGATGCGGTTACTCGAATATTGACGACCTTAATTTACTTTACCGAGCGTGAGAACCCACAGAGTTATTTCGAGAATCTTATCGCCTGTGAGGATCATGTAGCGCTTGCGCAGGAAGCGTCAGAGAAAAGTATTGTCCTGTTAAAAAATGACGACAGAGTATTACCCTTGGATAAGCGTGATATTAAGCGCCTAGCGGTCATTGGGGATTTAGCGAGTATTGAAAACACCGGCGACAATGGCTCTAGTGCTGTTGAACCGCCGTTTTCCGTGACCCCGCTAGAAGGATTAAAAAAGCATCTAGGCAGTGATGCGGAAATCATCTTCGACGATGGTAGTGATCTTGATAGAGTCGCCGCGGTTGCTAAAGAGGCTTGCGCGGTGATTGTGTTCGCTGGATACACAGCGGAAGACGAGGGTGAGTTCATACCTGGGGAAGTATCATCAAATGAAGGCAGCGAGCCGGTGATAGAGTCAAAGGGCGGTGATAGAACATCGCTGAACTTAAGGTCAGAACATGAGTCGATGATAATGAGAGCTGCTCAGGCCAATAGTAAAACGATTCCGGTGATCATCGCGGGTAGTGCTGTCATTATGGAAAATTGGCGGCATCAGGTAAGCGCAATTTTGATGTCTTGGTACTCCGGTATGATGGGGGGTAGTGCGGTAGCAAGGGTGCTCTTTGGCGACGTAAACCCAAGCGGAAAACTGCCTTTCACAATACCGCAGCAGCCAGAACAATTACCTTTTTTCGATAAAGATGCGGACGAAATTGAGTACGGTTTATATCACGGCTACACAAAGTTTGATAAAGAGTCTTTAACTCCTGCATTCCCCTTTGGCTTTGGTCTTTCTTACACGAACTACGAGTATTCAAACCTCAATGTGGCCCTAGATGGCAACACGATCCACAGCGCGGTTAGGCTACAAAATGTTGGCGCTCGATCAGGTGAAGAGGTTGTTCAGTTATACGTAGGCTTTGAAAACACCACCATTGATAGAGCAAAAAAGTTATTGCGTGGATTCCAAAAAATCCTTCTAAAGCCTGGAGAAGCAGCAACAGTTAAATTTGAGTTTACCGTGGACGAGTTAGCTTGGTTTTGTGAAGAAACGCGCTCATGGGAAGTAGAGAACATCGTCTACAACGTATACGTAGGAGGGTCATCAGATGAAACTCAACTGCAAAAATCCACATTCTCGCTGGGCGACTAGCTGAGTAAATAAGCTTAGACGCATCGCGGCCTGAAAACCGCGATGCATAATTTTAAAGACCTGAGGTTGTTAACTACTGAGATAGGCGTGCGCTAAATTCACCCGAGCTGAATGCACCAAATTGAACCGTGCCCTGCATTTCTCCGGCCGCTTCAAGACCTTCGAAGTTTAGAGTCATCCGTATCGGTTGATCTACTTCGATGGACCAACTGTATTTATTGTTGGTCAATTGGCCGTTCATGATGTCGGTTGTTCCAGCCTCGCCATTAAGCGTGCCAGAAAACGATTCGCCATTGACGTCTATTTCTAGAGTAGAAAGTTGTTCTCCGATTGGAGATTGGATGGTTAGTTGCCAAGTTTGTTTTTGCATGTTGTTCCTCGTGAAAACTTTAAGATTCAAATTAATACCAAACGGTGTCTTAATTATATTGGCATGAATCGTGCCAATATAAAAGAGCACTTTTTGATTGCCGCCTGAAAGTTGGTCTTGGATCAGTTTTTAGGTGTGTGAGATTTAAAAACTAAACATGGTAAACATGCGATGAAGCTATTCGAAAAAATTAAGAGTGACCTCACTTACCTAAGTACGTATTCAAAGTTGAACTCGGCACTTAAAACACTTGATGCCGATGCGTATTGCAATATCACCACAGACTTTGAAAAAGCGGTTGATAAGTACCCGATGCGGCTCGCAGTAGAAGATGAGACGCGCTGTTATAGCTACTGGCAGTTCGAACAGAGAGCTAACAAGTTTGCTGCATGGGCTTTGTGGGTAGGTCTTAATGAGGGTGATACTGTCGCTCTATTTATGGAGAACCGAGTTGACTATATTGCGTTTTGGTATGGTATGGCCAAGGTTGGTGTAAAGACGGCGCTTATCAACAATAATTTGTCGGGAGAGAGCTTAGCTCATTGCATTAAGTGCGTTTCCGCACGAGCGTTGATAGCGAGCGCGACGACGGTTCGTAAAGCGAACAGCATTACAGACTTGCTTGATCAAGAGATGCCAATTTGGACTTTAAGTGAATCTGGTATAGCTGAAAACGATCTCGAGTCTGCACTGGAGGGCTTGTTTCCGCTGCGGCCTTTTCAGTATCGTCGAAAAAATATTAAGGGTGGAGACACTGCGCTTTATATTTTTACTTCAGGAACAACAGGGCTGCCGAAAGCCGTGAAAATGACGCATGTTCGATGCATACAAATGATGCGGGCATTCGTCTACCCATGCCGCCTTACTGAGAAAGATCGAGTGTTTTTGACTCTGCCGATGTATCACGGAACGGGGGGCGTTTGTGGGGCAGGAAGTGCTTTGATATCTGGTGCGGCGTTAGTGATTCGGAATAAGTTTTCGGCTAAGAGGTTCTGGCAAGACGCTACGAGATCCGAAGTCACTGCGTTTGTGTATGTTGGGGAATTGAATCGGTACTTGATGAACAATGAGCCTTGCGCTTTTGAAAAAAAGCATCAGATAGGCAAAATATTTGGCAACGGAATGCGTGCTGATGTTTGGGAGACCTTTATTACGAGAACGGGTATTAAAAACATATACGAATTTTATGGTTCCTCCGAAGGCAATGTTTCGCTATTCAATATGGATGCAAAAATTGGTGCAATCGGTCGAATCCCACCATTTTTAAAGTCAAAAATTCCATATCGTTTGATAAAGGTAGATATGGATACACTCATACCGCTTAGAGATAACAACGGGCTTTGTATCGAGGCATTGCCGGGTGAGGTAGGCGAAATTGTTGGGCGTATTGAACGCAACAATGTAAGCAGTCATTTTGAAGGCTATCAGAGCGCGGATGAAACCTCAGCTAAAGTATTGCGCGATGTTTTTGAAGTTGGTGATCGATACTTCAGAAGTGGAGATGCGCTAAAGCAGGATGAGCGAGGGTATTTTTATTTTGTAGATCGTCTTGGTGATACGTTTCGTTGGAAATCGGAAAACATTTCATCGGCCGAAGTGGAGGAAGCTATCTGTCGAGTAGCGGGCATTGATACTGCGATTGTTTATGGTGTGGAAATTCCAGGGAATGATGGCCGAGCGGGTATGGCCACAATAACGGTTTCCGAAATTGATTTAGCCGAATTCTATAAAAGTATTGCTAAGAGTCTGCCAAGTTATGCGCGGCCGGTATTTTTGAGAATTAGGCGACAACAAGAGTCGACAGGAACAATGAAATTCAAAAAAAATACTCTTAAAAAACAGGGCTATCAATTGTCACAAGTTAACGGCGATGGTTTATTCGTAATTTCAGTAGAAGACAAAACTTATGTTGAATTAAACCCTGAGATAGTTGAGAGAATTAATGCCGGAGCAATGCGATTCTAAAGCACATGTTGGCCATGCTGGGTTGCAATGTCTATAAGCCCATCAGGTTTGAAGAAGTTTCTGAACTGCGAAGTGCAAAACTTCCTCAGATTTTTCGACGGACATATTTTGGTTTACTCTGAGGTGATGCCAGTGTTGCAAACTCAGCACGGCTTGCAGTGCGCTCACTAATACCGCATCCGTTGGCGAAGTCGATTTGAGCGCACTTTGAAAGCACATTCGCTCCTTAGCTAAATATTTTTGATAGTTTGTTACTAGGAAATCGAATTTGAATCGCTTCATAGTCGATATTGATTCTAGACCCAGCATCTTTTCGTGAACTTGCACACGCTTCGGAATACTTTCTAACAGGCTTTGGGGGCATTTAGATATCGAAGGTTGGTTTTTTAGTAACTCCAAAACCAAGGTATTGGTCTGCTTGGCTAAATCAAGGTATTGCTTGTCAATTTCTCTGAAATGGCGGAAAACTGTTCGCAGGCCTACGTTTGCAGCTTCCGCGATTTCAGCCGCGCTTGGAGTAACGTGGCCTTTCTGAGCGAGTGTTTGTACAGCGGCAATAATCTTATTGCGGCTGCGAACGCTTCGCTGTCTCCGACCGTCGTCGGCGTTTATATCTGGTGTTCTTATCAATTCTAAGCTCAATTGGGGGCTTTCGGGGAGGCGAGCGTGCGGTGTTAAGCGAATTCCAAACTATATTTTGGACTCAGGTTTCTATTGCTACTCGTAATTATAGCGAATCTTTTATTATCTGCTGTTGATTTAATTAACCATATGGATAACAATGTGTTTATTAGCTAACCATATGGTTAGTGCTGGTGTGCTTAACGACCATGCCAAAGATGCGGGTGGCGGGTTGTACGCTCGCCCTTATAATAAAAACAGATAGTGAGGAGGGTGAAAATGCCCAAAAAAGTAGAAGTTGAGTTGTTCAAACATACGCTTGTTGCGGCGGCTATTGCGAGTAGCAGCGCAGCGTACTCTGAAGAAAATGGTCATGAAGTTAGTGAACCGCAAGTAGAAGTATTAGAGTCAATTATCGTTATTGCACAAAGGCGAGAGGAACGAGTTCAAGATGTACCGTTTTCTGTCTCGGTGGTGTCTGGCGAAAACATCGATGACGCAAAAATAATTACAGTTGAAGACCTTGCCAGATCGACGCCATCGCTTAACTTTGGTAAGGCGGGCAGTAGCCGTGGTGAGGGCTTACAGATACGAGGCATTGGCACAGCAAGTTTTGATGATGGCATAGAAGGCGCGGTCGGTACGGTGATTGATGGCGTTGTAATTGGTCGTCAGGGAGCGGGTTTAAATGATCTGTACGATGTTGAGAGAATTGAGGTGCTGCGTGGCCCACAAGGGACACTATTCGGCAAAAATACATCGGCCGGGCTAATTAACATCGTCACAAAAAGGCCTACAAAAGAGTTTGAAGCCGACTTTGGTTTGAGTTATGGCACGTTCAATGAAGTGCGTCTTAATGGTGTGGTTTCTGGCCCCGTCGCAGGCGAAAAACTGACGGGTCGGTTGTCCACGTTTAAAAACACGCGCGACGGAACCATCGATCAGATAAATGAGCAAGTATCTGAAACCGAAGTTGATAATAAAGATGAGTGGGGTTTTAGAGGTAAGCTTCTTTATGAAGCTTCTGAAAACTTAAGCTTCTATCTAAATAGTGAATTTGTAAAAGAAGATCAGGTCTGCTGTGTTCGCACTGAACGTTCTTTTCCGAGTGATCCGGTATTTAGTTTTCTAGGCTTAGATCGGGGAATTACACCTGGGCCAAGCAATCGCCAAAATAATGCCAGTTCGATCACTTCTCAGGAATCTGAAACGAAGGCTCTCTCGCTCGAAATTGAAAATCAATTTAGCAATGGTGCTGTTTTTAAATCGATTTCAGCTGCTCGAAATTTCGAAACATTTGAGTTTACAGACACGGATAACGGACCTTCTCAACTGGTTGAATTTGCAGGAACGGATACTGATATTACTCAGTTCAGTCAAGAGTTCCAGTTAGTGTCGGGTGAAGACTCTAATTTGAGTTATGTATTAGGCGCCCTCTATTTCGATCAAGAAGTCGATTCTTTGACGTCGTTTACCGGTGTGTTTACCGAAACTTCGGATACCAGTATTGAACTTACTACGTTTCAGCCGATTGGCGCTGGGGTTCAGGGCTTTACTTTGAGTCCGGTTTCTACTGATCAGCCGCAAATTTCTAAAACCACGAACACAGCCATATTTGGGCAGTTGGTATATCCGTTCTCAGAGCGTTGGGCGATCACAGCAGGCGCTAGAGTTTTGCATGAAAAGCTAGAGATAGATTTTAGCCGTGCGGCAAGCTCAGCGGTTGGTCAGTTGGTAGATGGCCGGATAGCAACTGACTTAGTGTTGCCTGCGGGCATTGGACAGAACTTGAGTTTGGCGGCGACCGAGAGCGATACTGCGGTGACCGGTATGCTTAGCCTGCAGTATTTTCTGAACGACGAAACAACATCCTATCTAACCCTAAGCAGAGGTTATAAAGGGCAGGGGCTTTCATTTAGTCCTGAGGGAGTTGGGGTATTGAAGCCCGAGGTTCCAACCAACCTAGAACTTGGTATTAAAAGTCATATGCTTGACAACAGGCTATATCTTGCAGCTACAGGCTTCATAACCGATTACCGTGATTTTCAATCTTTGGTTTCTAGCGTAACTGGTTTCGAAACCACTAATATTGATAATGTACGCTCACAGGGTGTTGAGCTTGAATTCATAGCCAAAGCAAGTGGGCGCTTAAGCCTTTCAGGTGGTATCGCATGGGTGAATGCGGAGATTGAGAGTTTTGATAAACTGGTTAGTTGCTTTCCTGGGCAAACTTTGGAACAAGGTTGCTTAGCTGGTCAGACTGGCCAAAGCATTGAAGGCAACAGCATGCCGAATTCACCTGAGTTGATGGCTAATCTAAAGCTTGATTACCTTTTCTATGAATCCAGCTCGACATCAGCCAAGTTTAGTGTCGACTACGCATGGAAAGATGAGCGAAATTTTTCATTAAACGGTAATCCCCGCACAGTCCAAGAAGCTTACGGTCTGTTGAACGCTTCATTAGGAATTGAGATGTCAAACGGCTTGGCCATGTCTCTATGGACGAAGAATCTGCTTGATGAAGATTACGCGTTAATGATCAACGAGAATTTTCTGTTTCCTAACTCAGGCGGTTATCAACAATATCTTGGTTTAGAAAGACAAGTTGGTTTCGATATTAAATACCGGTTTTAAAAATCCATAATCTCCTTGGTAATCTTTTGGCGTGTTTTGGCTGTTGGCTAAAACACGCCTTTTTTATGCCGTAACGTGATGTTTGAAGAAAAGTTCAATGATGGCATCGGCATAGTCATTGACAACTGTAGATGACTTTACGTTAGTTCCATGGGTTCGTTTTACTTCCGGTGCCAACATGAAAATAGTTTGGCTTACCGATACGGTAATATAAAGTAGATAAACCGGGTTAATACTTTGCGGCCATACACCTTCTTTTTGAGCTTGTGCAATTCCATCAATCCACGTTTTATGACGGTCTTTTATAAAACAGTCTACTGCCCATTTAAGCCGGTCATTGTCGCGGACAGAAGCTTGAACCATAATTTGAGCATGCTCTGGGTGCTTTGCGCAGTATTGAACGTATTTACGAATAAACAGTTCAGAGGCTTGAAGAGTTGATAGGTCGGTTAGTTCATCGTCCGCTATCAAAATTTCCTCAGCGGCTCTTTCAAATAGATAGCTGACCGCTTCTTTCCATAGATTTTCTTTATTCACAAAGTGATATTTGACCATCGCATGATTAACGCCAGCTTCAGCCGCTATGTCTCTTATTACCGCTCCGTCAAAACCGCGTTCAGCGAACAAACTTAATGCGGATTGTAGAATGGACTTGCGGGTGAGTTCTTTTTGCTGATCACGAATGCCGACCTTTTTGTCGGTGTGATTGTTATTTTTTAAGGTCATAGAATTTATGGGGAGAGGTGCCCCTAAGGTTTAGTCTTAATGGCTTAACGGTTGCCCAGATTGGCTATCTATTGACGCCCAATATACGCTGGTCAATCGGTGTAGGCAATCGATTATCTAAGGTAATGAAAGTAATCCGATAACGGAAGGAAGGCGCACGAACTTCCTTTTTTGTACGCCTTCGGCGGTTGCCTAAAAAGGTATGAAAATTGATTCTAAACTTCTGTGTTTAGATGAGCATTAAGGCAGTGTTTGATAGATCGATTCTAATGTTTGGTCGCTAATAATTTCCATTGGGTTAACTGGCGTACCATCGCTCCATGCTCCCATATTTGTATCAAGCACACTGCTACTAAAAATGTGTGTGTCTGCACTTGAGTTATTGAAAGCGAAATCAACCAAAGCATCACTAGTTCGCCAGTAACCGTACCAATCGATAGCGTCGGTGTACTGTTCCGGATCCCAAAAGTTCCCTTTTTTGCTCTGCACACTTGTGTGAGTAGATTGAAGGTTTGGATTTCCATGGTTATCACTTTTGATAGACATGAGACCGCGATTTTTCAACTGTGGGCTGGAATGCCAAATGGTGACTGGTACAGGATACGCTCCGGTATCTTGGTCCCAATCGTCACGCACTAATATAAGCATCGCTGTGCTGGGAGGAATGTTTCCAAGATTGTTATTCAGCATGAAATCATTACGCATTTGGTCTGAACCAGCAGGCTCGTGTAAAACAAGTCCTTTCGGTGCAGGGTAGCTAAAATCGGCGGCGGTATCTGCCATCTTAACGGCAATTTGTGAACCTAAGGAGTGGCCCATAATAATTGTCTTGTCTAAGTTGGGCGCAACATGCCCGCCGGCCTGCAGTTTGGCTAGCGCGTTTTGGTAAGCTTGTTTAGAGTTGGCTTCATAGGTATGTATATTGAGCCAAGACCCGATTTTCGGAAAAATAACAACATGCCCGTTGCGGGCATAATGGATGAGAAGATCTTCATACAAACTCGGTCTGTCTGCTGACCAGCCGTGTAAATATAGAATTACTGGGGCTGACGTTGGCTCCGGTGCGGCTGGCTCGTAAATCCAGTATTTTAGATCGCCAGAACCATAGCTTGTTTTTTTGTAGGAGCCGTGCACGTAATTGTTCGAGCCTGGTCCTGAAGTGGGTTGTGCTGGCGGCGATGCTGCCTGGGTTGAAGCGTATGCCAGCATTAGCGTGGTCGCTATAAAGCGCCTGAGTAAAGCTCGTAAAGTCATAATCTGAATGTCCGAAAGGTTGAAATATGAAGTAAGAGAGTCAACTGTTTATGCGTTTGGACCTCTCTAATCTGCTCTGGCTAAGCCAAAGAACACCGATCCAACCGTATATTCAATTTTGAATTTGACTATACGATTGGTTAGTGTAATATTTATTGTTAACCGTTTGTGTAACGAAATCAAGCCTTTTAAGTTGGAAGTTTGAGCCTTGCAAGCCAATGGTTTGTGGATGCAAAAGAAAAGCCCCGTGATGACAATCATCACAGGGCTTATAAAAGAAGTTTTATCTAGCTAAATAGGAGTGAGGCTAGTGCGCATGGAGCCGTCTTTGCTCCAAAACTTATGCGCTTTTTTGTTTGCGATCTTAGTGATCAGCTACTTCGTTAAAAGCAACCAAACCAAGAAGAGCAATAGTTAGGATGATCATAATTTCCATAATAGCACCTGTAAAAATCAGTATTTAAAGTTCAAAAATTGTTTCGTGTTGAGGAGGCGTTGCCTCCTGATGGGTGAACTATGCGCCTATTTAGATACTATTAAAAATGGTTCGTTTTCATGCATGAAATAACCCGGGGGAATGTTGTTGTAATATTTATGTAATTTTGGTTATTTTAGTAAAAAGAGAAAAAAATCGCAATTTCACGGTCGTATTCTTAGCTTAGTTTCAGGCCAAACATGAATCGAAATACTTTGAATTTACGGATGATTTCATAGAGAAGGGCACAGCCTAAGAAAGTGCCGATGATGACGATGCTGGGTTCAAGTGTTGGCCCTAATTCAAATGCCTTGATATTCATGGCGATCACAATTGTGATGGTCTGATGCAAAATGTACCAAGGGAGCACAGCTTTGTTCATGTAGTTGAGTAGCCTCGAAGGTTTGTTCAGCTGGGCCCCTGCGAAACCCACGAGCGCAAAGATACAAAGCAGTGCACTGCAAACCAATATGGTAACTGAGAGTGTCGAAGAGACGGTGTATGACGAATCTGGCCATGAGCCTTTATGGATAGCTAACGACAGTGCAGACATAGGCAGCATTAGTATCAGCCAAGTTCTTCTATTGTCGATAATAGACTTGAATAGGTAAGTATTCTTTGCGACTAGGTAGCCGGAGAAAAATAAAATCAGGTAGCGCGCGTGATTATACCAATCATCAACTAGCGCATTGGTTTTGGGAAAGTGGGGCTCTAGATTTACTTCTATTAAAATAACGACGAACGCAATTGCAAGGAAGAATGGCGCGGCGGCGCACGCTAGCTTTGCAAAGCGTTCAGATATCGGAACTAGCCAGCGCCGAACGAGTAGGTAGAGCAAAGTGTAATGCCATAAGTAGACTAAGTACCAAAGGTGGTTCCAGGTAAACAGGCCTAAGGGGCTATGATGCATTTGGGGTAAAATGGCTGTAGTGGGAGAAACGTAGGTGAGGAAGAAAGTAAGAAAACTGCCTTCATACCCATACCTATATATGGCCTCATAATAGACCTGCGGAACGACGATGACGTAACATCCGATCAGCGCGGGAATGAGTATTCTCACGGTGCGGATTTTCAGTAGGTGCCAAGGGTTGATCTTGGCTTCTACCATGCAAAGGGCGAAACCCGAGATAAAGAATATCAAGGGCATGCGCCACGGATTGACGAGTAGCATCAGGTACTGCAACTTTTCGCTAAGATATTCACTCTTAACATGCCAGCCCCAATCGGCAACATAGTACATACCAATGTGGTAGAAGATTAATAGAATGAAAGCCAGCGAACGTAACCAATCGATGTCGTGGCGTCGGGTATCGGTTGAACTAATTAAGTCAGACATAGCGGTTGTTCGTAATCGGAGATAAACTCGGAGCACTCAGTCTGCGCCAACCCAGCCTCAATAAGAGAAAAATAGGACTATTGGCGACAAAATAGGGATAAGCGACCTTATTCTGTGACGACTGGTTTGCTTATTCGATCATCATGCATAAAGTATGTACATGAATAATTTTACGCATTATCAAAAATACCAGCGCTTGTATGAGTCGGCGTTCGTGCTCGGTTTTTTTACACTTAACGCGCTGGTGCTCGCTACGTCTAATATTATGGAGGAGCTGGCAACTGGTACGTCAGAGCTACCTTTTGAAACATGGGAGCCATTTCTTTGGGAATTCAGCAGCGCATTAGTTATTGTGGCTCTGTTTCCATTTGTATCTCGTTTTCTTAACTCAGGTTTACTTAGCTGGTCCAACCCAATCCGTACGGCATGCTACTTTTTAGTTGGCTCACTGGTTTTTAGCATTGTGCATATTGTAGCCATGGTGGCGATTCGGGAAATTGTGTACGCTTTTGTTGGGTCAGATTACAATTTTGGCAATCCATGGTTTGGTTTTTTATACGAGTACCGCAAAGATATAATAACGTTTGCAGTTTTGATTGTCGTCATTCAGTCGTATCGGTTTATTGTGAGTCGCCTGCGTGGAGAGGCCACGCTTGTCCAACAAGGCGAGGATAAGCCACGAGTTTCCGACCGAATTCTGGTGAAAAAATTAGGTAAGGAATTTATTGTCAATATTTCGGATGTTGAGTGGATAGAAGCGTCGGGAAATTATGTGAATTTGCATATCGGTGAGCGTTTATACCCGGTGAGGGCGACCATGGGTAGTATGATTGAAACCCTTGAGGGCCGTGGCTTTAGCCGCATACATCGTTCTTATGCAGTTAATCTTGATTTTGTTGATGCAATCGAGTCGGTCCCGGGTGGCGGTGGTGATGTGGTGTTGAAGAACGAGCGTCGCTTGCCCATCTCAAGAAAGTTTCATGAATCGATGAAGCGCAGCCTTCTTAGAGGCTCTACGTAATAGATAAGAAAATCGTCATAGGGTACTTGAATGAGAATTAAGCGAATACTGATGGTCGGGCTCGTTGCCGGCAGTATTGGTGCTGCAGCGATTCTTTATTCCGTTGGTAGTTTGTTAGTAACACCCAAGCCTGCCTCAGTTGGAAGGCCGCCGATTGATTTACCTTATGAGAGAGTGTTAATTCCTCGAAATGATGGGGCAAGCACGCATGGGTGGTTTCTGGCTGGAGCTAAAGATATCGGTGGCATACTTCTGTTGCATGGTGTGAGATCAGATAGACGGGAAATGCTTGAACGTTCTCGTTTTTTATCAAAAGCCGGCTATGCGGTTCTGTTAATCGATATGCAAGCACATGGCGAAACGCCGGGTGAATATATAACCTTTGGGTATTTGGAATCGTTTGATGTGCAGGCGGCGTTAGCGTTCTTAAGAACTAGAGTTACTGGGCGGCCCGTTGGCGTAATTGGTGCGTCGATGGGGGGTGCTGCGGCGATACTTGGTCGTGAGCCGATTAACGCGGACGCCTTGGTTTTAGAGGGCGTATTTAGCAATTTAGAAAAGGCCATAGAAAACCGAATATCTTTAAGGTTTGGCAGGAAGGTGGGAAAAGCTTTGACGCCGCTGCTTTCTATGCAATTCGAGCCTCGTCTGGGCATACCTTTGAGGTTAGTCGCGCCTAGCGAAGCGATTGCGAATGTAGGCGTGCCGCTAATGATTGTTTCAGGAAGTCTGGACATGCACGCGTTGCCAAGCGAAGCAAAAACGCTTTACGATCGAGCCAATAAGCCTAAATCTCTGTGGCTCGTCGATGGGGCCATACACCAAAATTTGCATCAATTCGCTAAGATAGAATACGAAGAAAGAATATTGGAATTTTTTGGTAGGTACCTAAAGTGAAGAGCGCAGATGAGCTTGTTTGACTATGATTTTCGATGCGCTACTAGCTTAAATGCTTCCCACAAGTTGGCGCACCGCGCGTCAGCCTCATTTAAGTTTTGCTGAGCGGAGTAGTCGTTAGGGATTGCTATGCAGAATAGACCAGCGGCTTTGGCTGACGAAATACCGGCAGCCGTGTCTTCAAATGCAAAAGCGTTGTTTGGGTTAACTCCAAGCTGTTCGCAAGCCAGTAAGTAGACATCCGGCGCAGGCTTCCCTAATTTCACATCACTGCGCGTAGCCACGGCATCGAAATAGGAGCTTAAACCATGGGCCGCGATGCTGCGTTGAACATCGTCTTTGCCAGCGCCTGTTGCGATAGCCATTTTGTGATTTTGCTTTTGAGCAGTTTCAAGTGTTTTCATTACCGTTGCCATTAATGGACTCGGTGTATTAAGCGATTGCGCAGCGAATAATGCCTGCTTTTGTTCGCAGAGATCTTGCGGTGACATGGCTAGGCTATAAGCTTTTATAAACACTTCGGCATTTTGCAAGGTTGGAATGCCGTTGTGATCACGAATGTATTCGGCTTCGGTAATAGTGATTCCGTACTGAGACATAATTGTACGCCAGCATTGAAAGTGCAATTGTTCGCTGTCTACCAGCGTGCCGTCGTGGTCGAATATAAGGGCGATATCATCCATAGTGCTGGGTTATTTTAGCTGGTTTCGAGCTAGTATAAATCCAGCTGTTAAGTAGATGGAACTGTTTTATTTTATTAGCGAATCATCCTTTTTCTATGTGCAATGCCGATAGTTTTTTTGGCAAGGGTGGGTTTAGTCGAGTTCTGACTTATGCTTCAGAAGCGACACTCAGCGGAATTTATTATCTTTTCAGTTTGCGCGCGCTGAGTAGGTACTCGAATCAGAGTCTGACTCTCTTTCTCTACACGACGAAAGTTGTTTGTGTTACTTTTAGGTGGACCAAAACATTCCTGTTTGGAATCCACCTTATTTAGGAGCTCTTGTATGAAAAAACCAATTCGATCAATTGCCGTTGCCAGTGCTATTTTGCTTGTTGCTAGTAATGGGGTAGCGCAGGATAAACAACCAACACCTGAAGAACGCGCGTATAAATTTAGGACCAGTTTGTTTCAAACGTTTGCTTGGAAACTTGGGCAGATGGCTCAGGCAAAGGGTAAGAATGACGAGGCAGCATTTACTCAGAACGCAAAGGACCTAGCGTATCTTTCCAGTATGATTGAAGAGGGATTTACGATTGAAAACAGCCTGCCAGAAGGCACTAAGGCTAAGCCAGAGATCTGGGAAGACTTCGCAAAGTTTCAGGGAAAGATCACAAACATGGCCGACATAACAAATGGCTTTGCTAAAGAAGGCGCCATGAGTGACTTCGACCCTAGAGAGTTTGGCAGTAAAGCATGTGGTTCCTGTCATCGAGATTTTAAGATTAAGGATGACAAATAAGGCGACGTAAAGCGTTTTAGTTGAGCGCGATACTCCGTTAATAGTAATCGTAGTCCGATATTGGTAGCTGGTCTAAGAACGCGGTTGACAACCAATAAACTAATGCGGCGCAGAGTATCAATATGATGAGAGCCAGCCAATTGCTAGCTGGTTTATTTTCTTCTGTAGCTGCATGATTATTGGGGTTGATCGTTTTAGTGCCCGTTATCATCGCTTTGGTTAGTGGCTCTTTCTTGCGAAATTTGTAGTAGATGATTGCGAATACGTGTAAGCCTAGCAGCCCATAGATCACATTTACGTTATCCAAATGCAGGCTAGTTAACCAAGCCATGGTATCGCTACTGACTAGCCCTGCAAGTGGCCCGAAAAAGTAGTCGTCGGTGCTGAACAGACCAATGCTGGCTTGAGTCAATAGTACGATGAGAATCGCCAGCGCGGAAAGGCTGCCTAGCGGATTGTGGCCAAGATAGTTCTGTTCACTTACTTTGGTTATTTTCTTAATGTAGCTAGCGATTTCCGATATTGGGAAAAAGAAGGTGTGAAATCGTGAGTGACGCGAGCCGACAAGCCCCCATACTAGGCGAAATAGCAATAAAGTTAGCACTGCGTAACCAGCATAAAAATGCTGTTGCATATCCTCCAATATTTCTACACTGAGCCAAGAATAGAACACGGCGATGAGTAAACTCCAGTGGAATAGCCGAGTAGGGAGGTCCCAAACTTGAAGATGTTTTTTCATTGTATTAGCAAGTCCTAATGATTAGCCGCTTTTCTTCGCGACTACCATGGCAAAGTCTCGCCGTTGGAATGCCAAAATGTACCACTATTCTCAAGGGTGAATTCGTCGATGCGTTGCGCAATGCGAGCGGCAGCTTGGTCAGGCGTGATGTCACCAACGCCGCCAATCATGTCGGTGCCGACTAACCCTGGGTGTACAACCCCTACGGCAACACCTTTGCTGCGCAGGTCGTGGGCCAAAGAAACCGCGGCGATGTTAAGCGCTGCTTTTGACATGCGATAACCATAACGGCCGCCGCTAGTATTATCGGTGACTGAGCCCATGCGGCTGGTAATCATGGCAAGCTTCGCATTGGATGAAAAATTACGCTGGAGAGCTTCGGTTATTTTAAGTGGGCCCAGCGCATTTATTTCAAACTGTTTCTGAATAGACGTATAGTCGATCTGACCAAGCACCTCATTCATAAGCATGCCCGCATTATTAATGAGAAGATCAATTTCAGTATCAGCTAATGTTTGTACGGCGCGTTTTATAGCAGCATCGTTAGCAACGTCGACTCCTTCTATAACTTTTGCGCCAGTTGAAGTTAACTCCGCAGAACTGTTACGGCAGAAAGCCGTCACCTGACAAGCTTGGCTTTGATAGTGCTTAGTGAGTGACAAACCGATGCCTCGATTTGCACCGGTAATAACAACATTTTTTTTCATAATCGTCTGTTTATGGGCTCGGGTTCCAAGTGTTTTTCTAGTTACAGTTTGAAATAGATATCTTACCCAAAGCGGCTCGTGCTTGCGACTTATAACGTATTTCCCTGTGTTAGACTGACTTCAATAAAACGTATTGGTAATTTGTTTTGAAAATATTGTTAATTGCTCTATTTACATTTGGTGTTGTGGAATCTGTTGCGGGCGAATCACTACGTCTTTCGGAGCCCACTCAGAAGGATGAGTTTAGTGAAACATTTGGAGCCCCGCTGATTAAATTGCCTAAGGCCGTATCATTGTCAGACCTGTTGCAGACTCCCGATTCCTATCTTGATCAATCTGTGACCGTGAAAGCGCGGGTCGCGAAGGTATGTCAGAAGAAGGGGTGCTTTTTTATTGCTCAGCAAGGCAATGAATCGATTCGTGTTGCGTTTAAGGATTACGGTTTTTTTGTGCCGACCGATATAGATGGGCGACAGGTGACCCTGGTAGGCCAATTGATTGTTCGGGATGTTTCGCCAGCGCAAGCGCGTCATTTTTCGCAGGATCTTGGAACTAATGGCAGTGCCGATGGTAGTGTGAAAAATGAAATAAAAAGCGGTCGCGTCTTTGAAATTGTTGCATCGTCTGTGCGGGTGCCACTGAGCTAGTTTACCTAACGATAAGCTTTAAAAAAGCGCGATTGACTCTCTAATAATCATGGTTGCGAGAACTAACCAAGACGCTATAAAGAGATGAAACCTCACGATCACAATATCAAATTGTGCTTGTGTTACCGTGTGCGCGATTCTGAGTGCAACGTAAACCCAGGCACAGTTTACGAAAAACTCATCGACGTGATCAAGAATGGCTAGCGAAAGGCATACCGCATAAAACAACACAGGCTGTTCAAATAGGTGATTGTAGTTATTGGCGACGCGGTTGACTTCGTGTGGCAGGTGTTCACGTAGCTTTCGTGTATCCTGACCTTTTTGCGGGTGCACCTTTAATTTCATCATCGCCGGAACTCGCGTTGCTGCCATCCATAGTGCGACGACAAAGGTTAGCAAGGCCATGACAAATACCGGTTTTAATATTTCTTCAATTCCCATTTTCTCCTCCTGAAACTAGATGTGGCTTGGCGAAGATGACTGTTGCTAAACACCAAGTTTGCTTAGCTCGGATTTCATTTCTGCCAGAGGTGTATGACGCAACATGAGCTTGTTTTGCGCATACTGTTCGCTAGGAATTTGCATCAGTTGTTTTGCGCCCATCTGAGCCGTGGCATCAAGTTGCTCAGCATCGACCAATAAGTCTAAGAAATTCGCCTCGACGGCTTTTTCAGGTGTGCACATTTGAGATTGTAACGCAGCCGCGTTGAAGAATTTGCGATTCAGTTCTTCACGCAAAATGGTAACCAATAACGGCGTAAAAGGCATACCTGCAGCCGTTTCCGGTAGGCCGATTTTGTAGTCTTGATTGATACCAATTCGTGTGTCCGAACACAATAAAATAAACGCGCCC
>CALKRK010000007.1 GCA_937989675.1 uncultured Arenicella sp.
CAGAGTGTTGCGCCCAGCCTTTTTGGGAAGTGAGCTAATCAGTTTGCTTAGCGCGCCTGAAACGTTAGTCTGCGGGCAAAACGAATCTGTCGTGGCATTAAATAACTCAGCTAGGGCGCTCTTAAAGCGTTCAATTTCGTGCAGCCATTGCGGCCAAATATCATCTTGGCTGCTTTGCCAGTGGGCAAAAAAATGTTGTTCGCAGTACGCATGTGTCGAGACCGGCATCTTACCGATCGAATGCGCCAGCAAGTAAACGTCGTTACTTTCGCTGAATAGTTCTTGGTGCATTATCTAGCCTTTGTCGTGTAGGGCTTTGCGAAGTTTTTGAAAATCTTCGAAACGGCTTGGAATGCCAACTACATCAGCTGCGGAGCGTAAGTCACACAGTTTTTTCAAACCTCTTATCAGCACATCTAGTGGCGGGCCGCTGGCGGTCAGGTTTTCTTCGCCCTGCAAATGGTCGCGCTCAACCGGGTGTTCAATAAATCGGCTGATTAACATTTCATGATGTTGAATTGCGGTTTGTCCATGCAGTTCACATACTTCTAAGAAGGCTTGAGCGTTCTTTTCAAACCAACTTGCTTCTGAGTTACTTCGCCTAGCATCAAGTGTGGACAAAAAGCTATCCAACAAGCTCTCGCGACGCATGCAATCGCGCAATACCAGCTGATCTTCTGGGCGCATAAAGAGAAATTTATCGACCAGCAGTTGTGAGTAGTAAGGGTCATCGGCACGGCACACGCCGAGCAGCAAATCGATGACATTGATACCAGCAAAATCACCGGCGTTGGCACCACGATATTCATGTAAGCCAACGCGGTGAGGTTTGTAGTAGGGGCGCACGCAGTAAAAGAAGCGGTCGACATCCAGTTCTGCGAATAACTTTTTGTTGTTGTCGATGACTTCTTGCAAATCGCGTTTGGCGGCCAACAGTAAGTCGTAGGTAACTGGGTGCGAAACGCCCAGTGGTAATGTGTGCAAAAGTGCTTCAGACGCGCGAATAAAAGCGAACACACCGCGAGTGTTGTAGTCTAAAAAAAGTGCTTCGTCTTTTAATGAGGTGAATGTTTTATAGATGCCGTTAATAGCGCGATTATGGGTTTCCAAATGAGCGGAAGCAAAACGCGGAATTACACCAAGTGACGCGCCGAGCTGCATTGCCAGAGCGGAAGCTTCAACCAACGGTGACTTTCGTTCGCGTGATGGTTCAGTTAAGTCATGGCGACGACACGCCGCCATAAAGAAGCCGACATTGCCAAGTAGATCAAAGCCGTTGTCAAAACCTTCGTCGGTGTTGCCTTCGCTTAGCAGGGTTTGTATGTGTTCGTTGCCTTGAACTAATAATTGTTGTTTGAGCGTATCACCGACTTTGTCTACTGTATTGCGATCTTTCTGTTTGAAATAAAGCTCTTCAAGCTCGGTGTTGATTTGCTTAAATTCGTTTCGAATCCAATGATCGAAATTCCTTGAGTTGCGAGTTTTCATGGTGATGTTTCGTGGGCAGTTATGAGCATGATAGCAGGCATGCCAATCATCTTGCCATGTTAGTGCCCGAATCTAACTCAAGCGCTGCGCGCAGCTTATCTGGCCGCATAAACTACGATAAATTTGTCATGCACCTTTGTTTGATGTGGGTCACTTGCGACAAGTCATGAGTCGGCGTATTTTTGGAGTCTCGAATAAAGGTGCACGCCACACTAGGAGGAAGTGTTTATGCGAATCTCTCTTGTAATCTTAATGTTTTCATATTGCTGTATAACATGGGCGCAAACCCCTCAGGCTGGTTGCGTGACCGAGGAGCACCGCCAATTTGATTTTTGGCTTGGTACTTGGGGTGTCACTACGCCTGATGGAAAAGCGGCTGGGGTAAATGTGATTCAGAATATTCAAAATGGCTGTGTGCTTCAGGAAAACTGGACTAGCGCCGCCGGTAATTTTACCGGTACCAGTTTCAACTTTTATAATTCGACCCTTAAGCGCTGGGAGCAGTTGTGGCTGGATAATCAAGGTGGCTCGCTAAAGCTTTTTGGTAATCGAAAGGGAGATCAGATGATTTTGGCTTCTGAACCAGCGCCTGAGACTGGCGTCATTCAACGAATTACTTGGACAATGAATGAGGATAGGTCTGTACGTCAGCTTTGGGAACGTGTCAATGGAGAGGAGGTTAACATCGTCTTTGATGGCTTATATAAACCCACAGAGGAGTGATGCGATCAGGCAATTGATGTGCCTATGAGGCTTGAAATGTTATAAGGTAACAACTAGTATGGCGAGATGTTGCCGATACTAAAGTCATCCAAACACCTGCGCGTGCGCGTAATAAGCCCAATGCTTATGTTGTTGGTCATTGTCTTTGCACAATCGGCGATTGCTTCGCATGATATTGGCCATTTCGGGCATGAAAAAACGGAATTTTGTGATGTTTGCATGCATGCTGAAAAAGCCGACGTTTCATTGGCCACCTCGCAGCTTCAGCCAGTGTCATTCGATGCAGGGCAGATTCAGTGCTCGAGTACACCCAGGGTTACAAATTCAATTGTATTAAGCGCTCGATCACGTGCGCCTCCATATTAACTAATTTCAGTTGTTTCTATAGATAACCGGCTTTATTTAGTAAGTTCGGTTTTGTGTCGATTAAATTTGGTCCGCGTGGACCGAATAGCTTGAAAATTAGTTCCCTATGAAAATAAAAATATTGGCGGCGGCCAGTTTAAGTTTACTCCCGTTAGTTGGAGCCGCAGAAGATCTCGAAGAAATTATTGTGAAAGCCCACCCTTTATCAGATAAAGGGCTTGCGCAAGATGTGCGCGTGCTTACTGGCGATGAGTTAGCCAGTGAACTACAGTCATCTTTGGGTGAGACCGTTGCGGGTCAGCCGGGTGTGCGATCAGCGAGTTTCGGTGGCGCCGTTGGCCGCCCTGTTATTCATGGTTTAGGAGGCGCTCGGGTTAAAACCACTGAGGACCGAATCGACAGTTTAGACGCGTCGGTAACAAGTACAGATCATGCCGTAACGGTCGAGCCCTTTGTTGCAAATCAAATTACCGTGTTGAAGGGAGCCAGTACTTTGTTGTATGGGTCTGGTGCGATTGGCGGTGTTGTTGATACTGAGACTGGCCGAATACCTACTGAGCTACCCGATGAGCCGGTTTCTGGCCGCGTGGAGCTTAGGCTTGCCGACAATGGCGATGCCAAAACTGGTGCTGTAAGGCTGGACGGGGCCGCGGGTGATGCCCTTGCTTGGCACCTTGATGCATTTAGCAAAGAGGCCGATGATTATGAAATTCCTGGGGAAGTTGAATCGGCGGCTTTGCGAGCCTCGGAAGGCGAAGAGCACGACGAGGAAGAAGAAGGAGAATTCGGTTTGCTCGAAGGCAGCCGTTATGATATTTCCGGTGGCGCTGTTGGCTTAAGCTGGGTGCAAGATGGTGGCTTTATCGGATTTTCAGTAAGTACTTTGGACGCTGATTATGGATTGATTGGTGGGCATGGCCACGAAGAAGAGGAAGGCCATGATGAGGAAGAAGAGCACGGTGAAGAGGAGGAGCATGACGAAGAGCTCGAGGAAGAAGGCGTTGGCATGATTGGTCTCGAGCAAACGCGTTTTGATATCGAAGCGGGGTTGAATAACCCATTTGCTGGTGTCAAAACATTGAATTTCCGCTTGGGTGTTAATGATTATGAGCACACTGAGTTTGAAGGTAATGGAGAAGTAGGAACAGTCTTTGATAATCAAGCTTGGGAAGGGCGACTGGAGTTGTCGCATGAAGAGTTAATCGGTTTTGACGGGACATTTGGGCTTCAGCTTAGCAATCGCGAGTTCAGCGCTTTGGGTGAAGAAGCGTTTGTACCGCCGGTAGAGACAGACCTGACGAGTGCTTTCTGGGTAGGAGAGCGTGATTTGGCTGGCGTGTCGCTGGAGACCGGTGTGCGCTTTGAAGAGGTTAAGCATCGGCCCTCCGTTGCGGGGCTCCCTGAACGAGATTTTTCAACAGGCAGTGCGTCAATTGGTGTTGTCGTGCCTCAGAATGACACCATTCGATGGTCAGCGTTGTTAGACTACTCCGAGCGCGCGCCGAGCATCGAAGAGCTTTATTCCAATGGCCCCCATCTAGCGACTCAGAGTTTTGAGATCGGCGATACTGAACTAGATAAAGAGTCTGGGCTAGGGCTTACCTTAACTTGGGTTTACGAATCAGATGGTTTCGATGCGCGTGCGTCTCTCTACCACACGCGCTTCGATGACTTCATCTTTGAAGTGGCTAGTGGTGAAGAAGAAGATGAACTGCCAGTGTTTGTTTATCAGCAACGTGATGCCGATTTTACTGGAATAGATATAGAGCTTGGACTGCATTTAGCTGAAATGGCTGGTGGTGATTTAGATCTAAAATTGATGGGTGATTGGGTCAAAGCTGAAGTCAGTAATCCTAATCAGTATCTGCCAAGGATACCCGCCACCCGCGTTACAGCAGGCTTAGACTGGCAGAACTCAGTTTGGAGAACCACGCTAAAGTTCACCCATGTTTTCGAGCAAGATGAGTTTGCTCAGTTTGAATTGCCTACAGAATCCTATAATGATGTGAGTTTCCGAGTTGCCCGAGAATTTGATCTTGGTGAAAATGCATTGTCTGTATTTTTCAGTGGTCGTAATATCACCGACGAAGAGCAGCGCCAGCATACCTCATTCTTGAAGGATGTTGCGCCCGCGCCAGGCCGTCGTCTAGAGTTGGGAGTCAGGTTAAACTTCTAACTTGCATTGCCGCCAAGCTGGCGTCGACGACCAGCTTGGCGCATAATCTGAACCTTTGTAAAAGGCTCGGATAAGATCTTGAAAATTGGCTATAGACTAGTAATCACCTTGGTGTTTGTTGCATTCGTACTGCCTTATTTGGTGATGAATGTATTTGGCGGTAAGCAAAGCATCGATGCAAGAAAACAATTGCAAGAGTACGATCAGTTTGTTGCTGAGTACGATAACAATTTAGACGAGCATGCTGAGAACCTGTATGCGACTGTCGACAACATAGGTATCCGTGACCCCAATTTCAAAAAGTGCCTTAAGAAAAGTTTGGCTGATTTCGCGCGAATACCTGCGAGTAGCACCGGGCATTTGCGTTCGGTCACTGAGCTACCGAGAATTCGTTGCTATTCTATGGGTATTACTGACTTAAAAGGGATTGAGAAATTAACTGTGTTGAGCAGCGCAGAGTTGAACGGTAATGACATTAGTAGTTTGCTGCCCTTGACCTATCATCCTTCGCTTAAGAGTATTTCGTTGGAGGGGAGTAGTCAGCTGCAAAATCTGGAAGTGTTGTTAGATATTAAGAGCCTTGAAAAGGTTCGATTTCCAAATTTAACAGACAGCTACTGCTATGAGGCCATCCGTGTTCATGAAAAGTTACGCGCACGAAACAGCGCAGAGCGTCGGCCAACTAATGCAAAGAATATTCGTTGCCGCGGCAAGTATGACAACAATATTGGGCGCCTTATTAAGCGTAAGCAGCGAGGAGAAAAGCTCAGCTATGATGAAAAGCAACAGTTAAAAGATTACGAAGTAAACAAAAGTAGAAGTTAATGCAGCTGGTTTTGCTTATATGAGAAGCTATTTAGTGCTTGTGTTCGCTAAATAAGATCAGGTTAGTGTCGCGGCAATGTCGGCGTAACCTTCGAGTTGATAATCGTTATTTACATACAGAGTTGCTATCGAGGCTTTTTATATTAGTTTTGTTAGTAAATATTTCAGACGTTTGAGGCTAAACCCTAAGCCAATATTAGTTGTTTTACTTTTTGTTGCGACTCGGTATGCTTTGACAAATTCAATTACGCGAGGGCTATGATGATGCAACTTTTTAAACGACAGATTTCGATGTTAGGTGCTCTAACACTGGCCTTCACTCTTACAGCCTGCACGACCACTCAAAACGACCCGAACACACCAGATACGATGAGCCTCAAAGTAGATCGACTAAAACAACTCAGTATTACTGCCCCGGTTGCGGACAAAAAACCTTACCAAGCTCAGTACCATGGGCAAACTTTGTCTGATCCTTATCATTGGTTGAAAGACCAAGGTTACCCAGAGGTAAATGACGAGCCAGTTTTGGATTATCTGAAAGCTGAAAACGCTTACTATCATAAGTTTTTGGAGCCTAATCAGGCGTTGGCCGATAAAATTTTCGAAGAGTTTAAAGGCCGTACAGATGAAGAGGAAACGTCGGTGCCGTATACCGAAAATGGGTATGAGTATCGTTGGTATTACCGGCCTGGTGAAGAGTATCGAACGCGAAGCCGTAAGAATCTCACTACCGGTGCTGAAGAAATTTTCCTTGACGAAACCGCGCTGGCAAAAGGGCATGATTACTTTGTGTTAGGTGATTGGGAGATCAGCCCAGATAACCGCTTTTTAGCGTATTCGTTTGATACAGCCGGTGATGAGCGCTACCAGGTTAAGGTAAAAGACCTAGAAACCGGCGAATATCTCGATGATGTGCTAGAGGACGTGCAAGGCGAAGTTGTGTTCTCATCTGATGGCTCATCGCTTGTGTATGCTTTGCTGGAAAAAGGTAAATGGTTAGCCAAAAACATCAAGGCCCATAAGTTGGGCAGCAAGCAAAGTGATGACGAAACCATCTACTATGAAGAAGACGATGGTTTTTTCATCGGTTTTGGTATGACCAGTAGTCGCGATCATTTGCTAATTGTCTCAAGTCAGGGAGAGGTGCAAGAGAGCTATGTTATGCCTGCTGACCTGTCTGCAAAACCGGTGATGATGGTGTCACGTGACCAGGGCTTTCAGCAGTCGATTGATCACGCTCACGGTGAGTTTTATATATTGGCAAACGATACGCACAAGAACTTTCGTTTGGCTAAGGTCGATGATAAAGATCCAGGTTACAAGAATTGGCAAACGCTTCAGGCTGGCAGTGATGACGTTTACTGGTTAGGTCTGCAAACATTTGATGGCTTTATCGCACTTAAGTCTCGTGATCGTGGAACGGAAAAAATTTTAGTACGAGATTACGATGGTAAAACCGATGCTGTGGCCTTTCCTGAGGATGTGTTTACCGCTTCTATCGGTATCAACCCTGAATTTAAACAGACACATTTACGTATCAACTACGAATCGATGATCACACCTGAAACGGTATTCGATTTTGATTTGTCGACCAAAGCCTTAAGCACCCGTAAGGTCCAAAAAATTCCATCGGGCTACGATAAATCTCAATATGAAACGGAGCGCGTGTTTGTAACCGCTCGTGATGGCGCTCAGGTGCCAGTATCAATTGTTTATAAAAAGGGCTATAAGAAGGATGGATCTCATCCAATGTGGCTCTATGGTTACGGAGCCTACGCTGCGACCATAACGCCAAGTTTTTCCACGACTCGATTAAGTGCCTTAGACCGTGGGTTCGCGTTTGCGATTGCGCATGTGCGGGGCGGATCTATGATGAGTTATCAGTGGTATCTTGATGGCAAATTGAAGAAGCGTAAAAACACTTTTAACGATTTTGTGGATGTGGCCAGGCACCTAGTTGAAGAGAAATACGTTGCCGCTGGAAATATTTCTGCTTCTGGGCGCAGCGCGGGCGGTGAGCTAATGGGCGCTGTTACCATTCAGGCGCCTGAGCTATGGCGCTCGGTTAATTTGGGTGTGCCGTTTGTTGACGTGCTCAATACAATGTTGGATGCCTCCTTGCCGCTAACACCGCCAGAATGGAAGGAGTGGGGTAACCCAATTGAGAGTGCCGATGATTATGACCTTATCAAGAGCTACTCGCCCTATGACAATATTGAAAAGCGTGAGTACCCGCCTATGTTTGTCAGCGGTGGCCTGAACGACCCTCGTGTTACCTATTGGGAACCGGCAAAATGGACCGCTCGTATGCGGGAAATGAAAACCGACGACAACTTGTTAGTGATGCGTATTAATATGGGGGCGGGTCATTTTGCTAACAGTGGTCGATACGGGCGTCTAAAAGATTACGCTGAAGAATACGCTTTTATGTTTTTGGCCCACGGTATTAACGAATAAACCGATACGGTTAACAAACCCAAATCAGTCAGTTATTCGAGTGCGAGTTTGACCCGTTTGCGAAGCTCCGGGACAAACTCAGCTTCGAACCACGGGTTTTTGCTCAGCCAAATATTGTTGCGCGGGCTCGGGTGTGGCATCGGCAAGATGCCTTCTGAGTAAGTGCGCCACGCTTTTACAGTTTCCGTTAGTGTCGGTTTTGTTTCTATGTGCCAGGCTTGTGCGTATTGACCAATGACCAGCGTCAATCGAACCTGCTTTAACTCTTGTAGCACGCTATTACGCCAAGTCTCCGCGCATATTTTTGGAGGAGGCAAATCTCCTGATTTACCTTTTCCTGGATAACAAAAAGCCATCGGTACGATGGCAATGTTTCGTTCGTCGTAGAATGTTTTGCGCTCAACACCCATCCATTCTCTTAGGCGGTCACCGCTGGCGTCGTCGAACGGTATTCCTGATTTATGCACCTTGGCGCCAGGCGCTTGCCCGGCGATAATAATTTTTGACTGACGGCTGAACTGAAAAACAGGGCGTACGCCAAACTCCAAATCGTTTTCACACGCAGTGCAACTTGAAATCTGTTCTCGTAAAGCCTTCATTTTTTCATTAGAAGTGACCAAATAAACGCAAGTCGAATGCCATAGAAAGCCCAAGATATAGGCTACAGATAACTAAGCCAATTCCCCATACATGCATCCAAAGTTGTTTACCTCGGCGGCCCAAGAAAGTAAGTGCTAAGCCAATGATAGTGCCTAGTACGGCGGTGAGCAGCAGCATGTCATCACTGGCGTGCACAGCGAGCTGCTCTTTTGGTATCTCTCCCTCTTTGTATCGCATACCTGTTTAACCCGCTTAATCTGCGTCTTTAGTACGCATAGTGCAAAACTCTTCGGCGGTACTTGGGTGAATCCCAACCGTTGCGTTAAAGTCGGCTTTTGTGGCTCCGGCCTTAATGGCGATAGCGATGCCTTGCATGATCTCAGCCGCGTCAGGGCCCACCATGTGAGCGCCGACTACTCGGTCTGTATCGGCATCAACAATCAGCTTCATGAAGGTTCGCTCGGTATTTTCGGTCAGAGTGTGTTTCAGTATTTTGAATTCTGAAGAGTAGGTATCAACATTCGCAAGGCTTTCGCGAGCCTGTTCCTCGCTTAAGCCCACCGAGCCGATGGGCGGTTGTGAAAAGACGGCCGATGGAACATTGGTGTGGTCGGCTAAACGCGGGTTGTTGCCGAAAACAGTGTCTGCGAATGCATGGCCTTCCATTGTGGCAACTGGGGTCAGTGCTATACGGTCAGTTACGTCGCCCACGGCATAGATGTTGTCGATGTTTGTTTTAGAAGTCTCATCAACTTTTATCTGCCCTTTAGACCCCAGCTCAATGTTCGCATTGTTCAGGTTTAGCGCCTCGGTATTGGGTACCCGGCCAGTTGCGAACAATACGCAGTCGACGACTCGCACGCTGTCGTCGGTAAAGGTGACTTGCTTATGGCCACTTTCGGTCAGTTCGATTTTTGTAACATTAGTATCGAGTCTGAGGTCGATGCCCTTCTTAACGATTTCTTTGGCAAGGTGCTCTCTAATATCGTTATCGAAACCTCGTAAAATTTGCGGGCCACGATAGACGAGTATTGACTCGGTGCCGATGCCATTAAAGATACCTGCGAACTCCACGGCGATATAGCCACCGCCAACAACGACCGCAGATTTTGGTTGGCTTTCTAGGTGGAATACCTCGTTGGAGCTGATGGCGTGCTCTATGCCAGGTATCTCAGGCATAAAAGGCGTGCCGCCACTGGCGATTAGAATTTTATCGGTGGATAGTGTTTGGTCTCCTAAGCGTACGGTGTTGGCGTCGATCAGGCTGGCGGTGCCATACAGGATCTCTACGCCGGCGTTGCTTAGCAAGTTTTCGTAAATGCCATTTAAGCGATCAATCTCGGCGTCCTTATTGCGAATGAGTCTTGCCCAGTCAAAGCTATCTACTTTGGTGTTCCAGCCGTAGGCCTGACTGTCGTCAAAGTCTTCGTGATAATGGGCGGCGTAGACCATCATCTTTTTGGGAACGCAGCCGCGTATAACACAGGTGCCGCCATAACGAAACTCTTCACAAATGGCGACCTTTGCGCCATGGCCCGCTGCGATGCGCGCTGCGCGCACGCCACCAGACCCACCACCGATTACGACAAGATCATAGACATTTTCGTTCATTGCTTTTCTCAAATTTTAAGTTGTATCGTTCTTTGTTTGGCGTTTGTAGTGCCAGACTTGATTTGCTTATAGGGCCAGTGAGCTGCAAAGCCAGCATGTGGCAACAAGAGCCGGCGCACAAAAAAGGCCCTTTCATACGAAAGGGCCATGCCATTAAAGCCTGTCGTATTAGACCTTACGCAACCAGTTGACCTTTCATCTTTTGCATTGCGCGTTTTTCGATCTGGCGAATTCGCTCTGCAGAGACATTGTACTCGGCTGCCAACTCATGCAACGTGGATTTGCTTTCACCTAACCAACGACGCTGTAGTATGTCTTTGCTGCGATCATCCAAGTCTTCAATCGCGGCATATAGCGCTTGTTTATTATTGTCGCTGTTTTGCGTCTTCATAACCAGCTCTTCTGGGTTATAACGCATGTCAGGTAAATAACCTGATGGGCTCGTTGTGAACTCATCATCATCGCTATCAACGCCATCGAATGCGACATCTGTTGACGTCATGCGTTGCTCCATCTCGCGAACAGTTTTGACAGGCACATCCAGGTTGGATGCTAAGTCCTGTGTTTCTTGCTCGGTCATGGCCGCTAAAGATTTACGTGCTTTACGTAAATTGAAGAACAGTTTGCGCTGCGCTTTGGTTGTTGCGACTTTTACGATCTTCCAGTTTTTTAGTACATATTCGTAAATTTCGGCTTTGATCCAGTGAACTGCATACGAGACCAAGCGGATCCCGCGTTCAGGATCAAAGTTTTTAACAGCTTTCATCAAGCCAATATTACCTTCCTGAATGAGGTCAGCAACCGGTAAACCATAACCAGTAAAACTCTTAGCCACGTGAATGACATGGCGAAGTTGCGATACAACTAATTGGCGTGCAGCATCAACATCATCATCATCGCGGAAGCGGCGTGCAAGGCGAGCTTCGTGCTCCGCCGTCAACACAGGTGCATTATTGGCAACTTGTAGAAAACCTGCCAAATTGGTGTCTTGAGGCAGAGATACAGGGTTAGCTTTACGTGTATTTGTAACCATTTATGTTTCTCCTAGACTCTTTCGAGTGCTTTTCAGAGGCTGCTAATCATTAGCAACGTGATCTATGAACAGCAGTTTAGCACTCAAGAGTGGCGAGTGCTAATAAATATAATTTCTGTTAAAAGCAAAAGTTTTAATAACTGATAGTTATTAAAACTTGCTTCATTTTGGCAATTAATTAGGCAAATGATCATTAAGTGTGCCCGCTCACCTCTGTTTAACAGCGTGTTCGCGACTGCCCGGAAGGCCTGACTTATATCACCATTGCCTGTGCAGAACTCAAGACCGGTTCCGAATCATTTTTATGGCTTCAGCTATTTTTCCGACTTTACCGCGCCGTTTAGCGGTTCAAAGTTTAGCGAGGTTGAATTTTGCGTAGGTGTTGGGCAACCGACCAACGAGCTGCGAGCCAGCCGATAACGCCGCCGCAAAGTACGATAGTCAATAACTCCCATCCCGTGACGGCGTGCAGAAGGGCGTTTGTTTGATAGAGCGATGCCAGCTCTTGTAACGGTTGCGCAACTAATTCGGAGGCCAGCAATAAAAGCCCAAGGGTAATGAGAGAGCCGAGTATGCCGAATAAGGTGCCGTAGTAAAGAAATGGTCTACGTACAAAGGTATCTGTACCACCGACTAATTTGGTGATCTCGATTTCGTGGCGTCGGTTAAAGATCAGCAGTTTGATTGTATTGCCAACAATGAGAATGAGGCCGATGCCAAGCAGTGCGCTAAGCAGTAAGGCAACTCGGGTAAAGGCCTGGAGTATGGCGTTGAAGCGCTCGGTCCAGTCTAAATCTAAGCGAATGGTGTCGATGCCGTCAAAGCTGCTCAGTTCGTCTTTAAGTGCTTGTAGCTTAGCTGATGCGGATGATTCGATAACCGGCATAACCACAATGGATGGCGGAAGTGGGTTTTCCCCCAAGAATTCGATTTCTTGATCCAGTGAGTTTTTCTCATCACCGCTAAGAATACGAAATTCTTCCAGCGCTTGATCCGGAGAAATAAATTCAGCGAGCTCAATTGCTGGGTGTAGCTGTATTTCTTCAAATATTAGCTGTGCGGTATTGTCGCTGACATTCGCTTGTAAAAAAATGGATATTTGGGGGCGACCCTGCCAATTTTGGCTTAAGCCTTGGGCACTTTTCACCGCAATATATAGTAAGCAAGGAAGCAATAAGGTAATGGCGATAATCAATAGAGTATTAATAGTGGCCATTGGTGTGCGCCGCATATCGCCGAGGGTTGCGAACAAAACCTGTAGATGACGAGTTAGATAAGTCAGCATTAGCTCAGCTCCAGATCTGAAGCTACCTGTTCGGTATCTTCTATGGATTCTGCGGGCTCGACAATCTCTCCGTTCGCTAGATGGATCGTACGTTTGCTGAGCCGCTCGACTTGGCGAAGGTCGTGGGTGGCGATAAGCACGGTTACACCAACTTGGTTAAAGTCCGCAAATATATCGATGATTTCATCAGAGAGCGCTTCGTCTAAATTCCCAGTCGGTTCGTCGGCCAACAAAATATTGGGGCGATTAATGACCGCGCGTGCGATGCCAACCCGCTGTTGTTCGCCGCCAGACAGGGTGATGGGCAATTGTTTTTCCTTGCCTGATAGGCCAACCTTACCAAGTGCCGCACGAACGCGTTTTTTAATTTCGTCGTGTGGCATGCCGATTACAATTAGAGGTAGCGCCACGTTATCGAAGACCGAGCGATCCATTAATAGCTTGTGATCTTGAAAAATCACACCAATTTCTCGCCTAAGAGCCGGAATTTTGGCGCGGCTTAAGCGCCCCAAATTCTGATTATCGACAATGATTTGCCCGGAAGTGGGCTTTTCAATGCGTGTAATTAATTTGAAGAGGGTGCTTTTACCGGCGCCGGAATGGCCGGACAGAAATGCCATTTCACCAGCGTCCAGATCGAAGCTGATATCTTTTAGGGCTTCGTGCCCATTTGGGTAGCGTTTTGTAACGTGGCTTAATTTGATCATGGATGACAAGCTTACAGATTATCGAGGTCAGGCACCAACGCATTTGCGAATGCCTGTGCTTCAAATGCTTGTAGATCGTTAAAGCCTTCGCCCACGCCAATATAGCGGATAGGTAGTTGGTGTTTTTGCGTGATCGAAATGGCCAGACCGCCTTTGGCTGACCCGTCTAGCTTGGTCAGACAAACGCTTGTAACACCAACGGCGTTTTTGAAATGTTCCAGTTGTGATAAGGCATTCTGACCAGTGCCAGCATCCAGAATCTGCATAACTTCATGGGGCATTGAGGGGTCGAGGTTTGAGAGCACTCGATTAACCTTTTGCAGTTGCTCCATTAAGTCGGATTGAGTGTGCAGACGCCCTGCGGTGTCTATCATCAATACGTGTGTGCCCTTCACGATAGCGGAATTTAGAGCATCGTGGGCGACGGCTGCGGCATCCGCGCCATGACCTTGTGCTACCACAGGGATATCTAGTCGTCGGCCCCACTCTTGAAGTTGGTCAACCGCAGCGGCTCTGAATGTATCGGCTGCCGCAAACATAACGGATTTGCCCTGATCTTGAAACTGTTTTGCTATCTTTGCCGTAGTAGTGGTTTTGCCGACGCCGTTGACGCCGACCATTAGCATTACATAGGGGCGTTGGTGCATTACGTTCCAGGGTTGTTCGGCTGGTTTTAGCATTTCGGCGATTTCAGTTCGCAAGCCAGCGATAACACCTGCTGCATCCTGAATCTTGTCGTTCTTAACGCGCGCTCTTAGCCGCTCAACCAAGGCTAGGCTGGCGTCAACGCCAATGTCGCTGGTAATAAGTGCTTCTTCTAGTTCGTCAAATAGATCGTCGTCAAGACTAAAAGAGCCCTTGAAGACGTTGCCTATTTTTCCAAACAGGCTAGAGCGGCTTTTATTAAGCCCTTCTTCGACAGTGGCAGGCTCTGCGTTAATCATAGCCTCAGCGGAGTCGTCTGTACCTTTGTTATCTGAGCCTCGACCGAAAAAGCGCGAAAAGCCACTCTTCTTCTTTGTCTGTGTGTCTTCTTGATCAGGTTTAACTTGGTTTGGCGGCGTATTGGAATCGGTCATTCTGGGTTCGTCTATGATAAAGTTGGGTGTTGTTGCCCATGTGGCTATATTGTAGGGATTGTCCGAAAAATCACAATGAACAAGCGTGCTAAATCAAACACCATTCGTATTATTGCGGGCAAGTGGCGTGGTCGTCGTTTGCCGGTTTTGGATAGCCTAGGTTTAAGGCCAACGACTGATCGTGTGCGTGAAACTTTGTTCAATTGGTTAATGCATGACGTACCTAGCGCGCGCTGCTTGGATCTATTTGCTGGTAGCGGTGCGCTTGGCCTTGAATGCTTGTCCAGAGGTGCGGCTAGTGTGGCGTTTGTAGAAGCTGATAAGCGTGTAGCAGCCAGCCTGGTTGCTAACCTGGGCACGCTGGGCTCAAGTGATGCGTCGGTTACTGTGGGCAGTGCGCTGCGATATTTGACTAAACCGCCGAAGAGCCCGTTTGATCTGGTATTTCTTGATCCTCCGTATCAGTCAGATTTGTTGGCTCCAGCTCTAGATCTTCTTAGCGAGCAGGCGTGGTTAGCGGAGCGGGCGCTTGTCTATGTCGAACAGTCTTCTGCTGAAACTCCTGTAAACATACCTGAAGATTGGTTTGAACACCGGTCTGGGCGCGCTGGGCAAAGTCGTTTTAGTTTGTATCAAACTGCATAATCCGGTGTCAGAGCCATTACTGAGTTATAATCTCTCTATGAGTAAAGTTGCTATATATCCTGGTACGTTTGACCCCATCACGAATGGCCATCTCGATTTGGTCGCGAGGGCCGAACAAATATTTGACGAAGTTATTATTGCTGTGTCGGATAATCCACGTAAAAATCCCTTGTTTAGTATTGAAGAACGTTTGGCGATGGTTGATGAGGCCACCAAGGACATACCTCATGTGAGCGTTGAGAGTTTTGACGACTTGCTGGTTAATTTTGTCGCACAAAAACAAGCCAAGTTTGTTATTCGTGGGTTGCGAGCGGTGTCCGATTTCGAGTACGAATTTCAGCTGGCGTCTGCGAACCGGCGATTAAGCAGCAATGTGGAGACGATTTTTCTTACGCCACTAGAAGCAAATTACTTTATTTCTTCATCGCTAGTTCGAGAGATCTCTTACTATGGTGGCGACATCAGCAGTTTTGTGCCTCAGCATGTGGAGCAACGCTTGCATTCCAAGTGGAAGCAAAAAAAGGCTTGAACCCTGTTTGTTTCAAGGTTCGACCGGTCTTGCTTAGTGAGTTATAGAAATGGCGTTATTTATTAATGATCAATGTATTAACTGCGATGTTTGCGAGCCGGAATGCCCGAACGACGCTATTTACCAAGGCGAACTTATTTATGAAATCGAGGCGTCTAAATGCACGGAGTGCGTAGGCCATTTTAAAGAAGAGCAATGTATCGTTGTTTGCCCGGTTGACTGTATTTTGGTCGACCCAAACCACCAAGAATCAAAAACGGAGTTGGAAACCAAATTTTCACGCCTAACCGGGCGAGAGTACTCTCAAGCGGACGAACAATAAGTTCACCCGTGTTAGCGGCCTTACAACTTACTGTTTCACCATATTCGGAACCCAAGAAATCTTTTTAAATTTCTTGTGCTCTCGAACAAATTCTTTGGCTTTCCATGTTTTTACTTGTTCATAAAAGCCAGGGCGAATGACTTTTAAGGAGACGGTCGTTGCACCATCAAAGCGCACTGATTTGTCCAGTACGACAGGTGTTGGGCCTAAATAGATCCATTCAGGGTTTTCATCCCCCTTATATTTGACCTGCATTAGCGCGTAAGCACCGAGTGGGTCTGAGTGAACATTTACCGCGAAACTACGCTTATTGCCACCACAGGCGGCTAATGTAAGACAGGTCGCAATAACGAGTGCGATTTTTAAATATGCATTCATGATGTTTTATTATTGTTGTGTTATTCGCCTTTTTTGACCATTACTATTTCGACTAATTGCGCGTTTTCAACCGCATCACGTTGAGTTTTGTGACGCATGCTTAGCCAAAATGATGAAACTTTTTCGTAATGACCGTTGAGTTTTAGGCGAACCGGAATGTGTTGTCTAGTTCCGCTGCCATCTTTCCAGTAGTGGGTAATGGGCGTTGTTCCAATGACAGTTCCATCATCTAGGTTAATGACTTCGGCGCCAGGAGGCTCTGATACGAAACGCGCCGCACCATAATGTGCGCCGCAAGCTGATAATGTCGCGCAAAGTAAGAGCGATGCGAAGGTTTTTCTAAAAAATTGTGAAGGCATGAACTGTCTTTATTCTTATATTCTCGCCTGCGATGATAGCATACCGCGGGCAGGCACTTGCAAGATTGCAGAGCTTGTAATGAACGTTTTTAGAACTTTGTTTTGTGATCCCAGTACAAGATGTCTGCGCTGGAATTATCCTCCAGTTCAGGCGGGGTATTGGCCTGTTCTGCCTCACGCAGCAGGCTAGCAAGCGTGTTTTGGTATTGGGTGAATTGATCGTGCTGCTCGAGCAGCGTGGCCTGCATTTGCTTTAGTTCTTGCAGACGTTGTTCAACTGTATCAGACGCTTTATGAATCCGCTTTACACTTTCCAGACGACGACGTAATTGAGTGTGATGCTCGCGAACATAGGTTTCCATTGGCACCATTAGGTTATTATTCCAATTTGTAGCGTCTCGTTGGGCGCGCGAGAAAATTTTACGCGAGGCCTGGCAAACAGACTCATAGAAGCGATTTGTAATCGACATCTGTTCGCGAAAAAACAAGGTCTTTGTTTCTTTTAAATTGGAGTGTTTAGCCTCAAGACGCGCTACCTCTTGCTTGAATTTTTCTAAGCGTAGGCGGCGCACACGGAAATTGGCGATGCCATGATCTTGCTCAAAGTCGCGAGTAATGCTCTCAGACAATACGGCTATTTCGTTAGCTTGTTTAATCGCCGAATCGATGTAGTAGTTAAGCCGGTCAAAATATTTTGAAATGGTTTTCTGTAGCGTGATTGATGACGCGCAACGGGCCATATTGTGCTTGGTAATGGCGATCAATTTTTCAAGGCGATCGGGACTTAAAATTTGAACCAGTTTTGAGGTCTCCTTGGAGTAAACCGTGCGCAGGGCCTGATAGCGTTGCATATCTTTTTCCAGAGAGGTTTTCTCTGACTGCACTTTGAGCATGATGTGTGAAATTACATCTGTGTTTTTGCTGCTGAGCTGCTTCAACTCGGCAATGTGCTCATCTGCGTCTTTCAGGCGGTTATCAAGGACTGAACTGGCTGAATCAAGAATGCCTTCGAGTGATCCACGCACTTTCTCGACCACAATTTTGCGTTTCTCTGGAATCAACTTATTGGCAATGGCACTTTCGAGCGATAAAATATTGCTGCGCTCGAGCAATTCCTGATCGTCGTTAAGTTTGGCAAGTAGGCCTTTCTGAGCCGAGACTGCAAAAATATTATCCGGGTCAAGCGTCAGTGTTTTGGCCGTAGCGCCGATTTGAACGTCGATCTCTTGTTGTATTTCTTCCTCGGTGCGGATGCCGTCCCACAAGGCGTCAATTTTGTTCAATGCCACAAGTTTGCGCTGATTACGTGCAGCGCCTGTGTTATCACCGGTTTCACCGCCAAGATGTTGCTCCCATAGCTCAAGGTCAGTTGAAGTGACGCCGGTGTCGTGTGACAGAATGAATACCACGGTATGTGCCGTGGAAAGTTGATTTATGGTCAACTCTGGCTCCGCGCCGATCGCATTCAAGCCAGGCGTATCTAAGATAACTAAGCCTTGCTCGAGCAAAGGGTGCGGCAAATTGATGATGGCGTGGCGCCAGCTGGGTATTTCGACTTCATCGTATTCGTTGAGAGGTAAGCCGATCTCGGAGTTTTCATCTTCGAGTAAGTCAAACTTGAGCTTTTTCGCATAGTTTTTGCTGACCAGTTTGTTCTCGGTCATGCCCTTCATCGCTTCGCTAACGCTATTCACATCGTCAGCGTCGAATTGAATTTCGTGCCACAATTCGCTGTCTTTTTTCAGTTCAAATAACGCGCGCTCGTCTTTTCGTGATTCGATAGGTAACAGGCGAATAGAGCTTGGCAGATTCGGGTCGTACATCAACTCGGTCGGGCACATGGTGGTGCGACCAGTTCCAGAAGGAAGAATACGTTTTTTGTAGTTGCCGAAGAAAATAGTGTTAATCATCTCCGACTTTCCGCGTGAAAATTCGGCAACAAAAGCAACCGACAAATTGTCGTCGGCAAGTGCTCCTAATACTGTTTCAAACTGGTGATGAGTTCGTAAGTCTGTAACGTTGTTTGATTTTAGGAAAGTGCTGAGTTCCTGCACCGAGTCGCTGACGTTACTACGCCATTCGGAATAGGTCTCGATTTCATTATTTAGTCGTTGATCGGTCACGGTCGAATATTTGTTCGGTGTTCGTTCTAATTATCGTGCTGAATTTACAGGGCTATTTATTGTTCTCAATGGTACGCAATTTGCATGCACGCCACTCAAAATTGACAACAGTCTTTCACCTCTGCCAAAACCTTCCCCAAAGGCTTAAGTCCACTCTCAATTCCTTCCACAAAAAGAGTGATCGTAGATCATATCTGAGAGCCCCTGAGCATGTCAAAGGGAAAATGTGAAGTTATGTTTCATATAGTTGGCGCATCTTGTTGATTTGTAAGTCAATATGAATCTGGTTGTGTTGCATTTTCTAACTCACTGTTACAGCCGATTCACAATGTTTGGGTAAGCGTTGTAATTGTGCTTAACTAAGGTCAAAATCGGGGGCGGAAGAGGCAGTGATTGGGGTTATTCGTGTTCTTTTCTTATTCTTAGCTTTTCATTCGAAGTCCTAATTTCACTAAAAAAGTCCGATGGTAGGAAAAAAAACCACTTCAAAAAAGAAGGCGACTAAGCGTCGGGTGAGTAAAGCGTCACCTAATTCTCGTTCAACTTCTAATTCAAAAAGGGCCGGTAAAGCGGGTACAAAAGTTGCGAGGTCTAAGCGTTCTACCGTTAAGAGTGCGCGCGGGGGTACTCGATCCACCGTTTTTCGATTTATTAGGTTCTGGTTATTGCGTGCCACACTGGTGGTGTTTGTACTGTTGCTAGGCCTGACAGTCTATTTAGATGCTTCAATTCGTAAAAAGTTCGAGGGCCAGAAATGGGCGCTACCAGCGCATGTTTACACCCGCCCAATGGAGCTATACATAGGCCAGAAGTTAGACCGAGATTTGATTCAAAGTGAGCTGGTTGAGCTTGGTTACGTGGTCCGCAATGACTTAAGCCGAGTTGGAAGTTATCGCTTTTCGACTCGCGAGCTGGCTATTTATCAACGCGAATTTCGGTTTTGGGATGGGCTTCGCCCGCAGCAAAAAATTCGTTTGGCGCTTACTAATGATGTGATCGATGAGATTACCCTTGAGTCGCCAGGTGGCTTGGTTTCGAGCACTGAAATTGTGAGATTGGAGCCGCGCCTCTTCGGTAGTGTGTCGCCAATGAGTCATGAAGATAGAAGCCTGCTGAAAATTGAAGACGTTCCGCAGGAGCTGATTGACGGTTTAATTGTTAATGAGGACCGGCAATTCTACTCACACTTCGGCGTCAACCCGCTTGGGATTATGCGCGCCATGATTCGTAATGTTCGCGCGGGCCGAGTGGTGCAAGGAGGTAGCACGTTAACCCAGCAGCTGGTCAAGAACTACTACCTAACTTCAGAGCAGTCCTACAAACGTAAACTGCTTGAGGCGATTATGGCTGTCTTGTTAGAGATGCATTACAGCAAAGACGAAATTTTGCAGGCATATTTAAATGAAGTGCACCTGAGTCAAGTAGGTAACCGAGCGATTCACGGTTTTGGTTTGGCTAGCCAATATTTTTATGGGCGGCCCGTTCAGGAGCTAGAACTGGATCAGATAGCAACTTTAATTGCAGTCAATAACGGGTCCAGTAAATACAACCCTATTCGCAATCCTAATAACGCAACCAAGCGGCGTAACCTCGTTTTGAAGACGATGCTGGAGCAGGGTGTTATTGATGATGAGCGCTATCAATTAGCGGTTTCTAAGAAGTTATCGATTAGCCCCACTGCCGAACGCGCGGCGCTCTTGTCATACCCATCGTTTCTTGGGTTTGTGCGGCAGAATTTGCAGGAAGACTACCAGCAAGAAGATTTATTGAACGATGGTTTGCAAATTCATACGACTCTAAACCCTCGCATTCAAGAAAGCCTGGAAAGTGCTGTGCGCACAGAGCTAGATGCCATCGAGAAAAACAAAGGCATTTCCCAGAATAGCTTGCAGCTTGCGGCTGTTGTCGTCCGTACTGATAACGGTGAGGTTGCTGCGATGCTGGGTGATCGTAACCCAAGTTTTTCAGGCTACAACCGAGCCATGCAGGCGCGCCGCCCGGTCGGCTCCTTGTTAAAGCCGTTTGTGTACTTAACAGCACTTGAATCGCCAGACCGTTATTCTCTGGCCACGATGCTGAGCGATGACCGCATCACGGTATCGCAAAAAGGCAGCCCCGACTGGAATCCGGAAAACTATGACAATCAAACGCATGGCAATGTCATGTTGATTGAGGCGTTGGCCAGATCCTACAATTTGGCAACCGTGCGCCTGGGCATGGATCTCGGTGTGCCGAGGGTGTCGAAAACCATTCGTCGAGTTGGCTATCACGATGAGTTTAGTGAGCTGCCTTCAGTGCTGCTTGGCGCGGTTCCGATGACGGTGATGGATGTTGCACAGCTGTATTTAACGCTTGCATCAGGTGGGTTCAAAACGCCGATCAAAGGCATTCGTTCGGTCTTGAGTAATCAGAATGAACCGCTGGCACGTTACTCGCTCGATATTGAACAAGTAATTGAACCTGAGTTCACCATGTTGATCAATTATGCATTGCAAGACGTAGTGAGAAATGGCACCGCTCGCAATGTGTTAACCGGTTTTCGCTATGACTATGGCTTGGCTGGTAAGACTGGCACCACAGATGAAAATCGAGATAGTTGGTTTGCCGGTTTCAGCGGCAATTATTTAACGGTAATTTGGGTTGGTCGGGACGATAATCAGCCGACCAAGCTAACCGGTGCCAGTGGTGCCGCACGGTTGTGGGGTAAAGCGATGCAGCAAATGCCACTGCAAAGATTTGAGCTCGGTTACAGTGACGACGTTATTTCGCAAACAGTGCACTACTCTCTAGACCCCGTGGCTGAAGATTGCAGTTTGTCGCGTAATCTGCCGATGTTAATCGAATCGTTGGAACTCGAAAATATTCCTTGTGCGGATCGATTCCAGTATGATTTGAAGAATGATGAAGAATTACAGCACTTTGAACCCTCGCCACATGGTAATCCGCCGCGCCGCAAAAAGAAATCGTGGTGGCAGCGAGTTTTTGGCTAGATCGTCCATGGATGACATAGTTAAATCAATAGCCAAACCAGCGGCGCTATTATTGCTGCTGTTGACCTTGAGCGGTTGTATTTCAACTAAAACGATAGACGTGCCGACCCAGCCGCCAGTTGATGTTGAGGACAGAGTGATTGTCGACGGCGAGGTTTTGCCGCTGCCTGATCAGGCCGTGGTAAAAACCGAACCCCTGAGCGGGCAGCCATCAATGTCGCCAGTAGTGAGAACGCTGATGACATCGGCGCAGAATCAACGCAACGCAGGTAACTGGGATGGCGCTGCCAGCTCTTTGGAGCGCGCATTGCGGATCGAGCCGCGTAACGCCATGTTATGGGGGCGGCTTGCCGACGTTCGATATGGCCAGAAAGCCTGGCGTAAAGCTATTCAGTTAGCAGCTAAGTCAAACACCTTAGCGGGCAGTGATCAGATGCTCCGACGGCAGAATTGGTATCTAATGGCAAACGCCTACGAGGCACTGAACGACCCAATTTCATCACAAAAGTATCGTGCCAAATTGAATCAATAAGCCGTGCTGCTTGTATCTTAGTTTTTAACTTGAGTGCAAGGTTGAGTAAAGCGAAAAACCACCCAATTAAGTGATTGGTTTCGATGTTTGTTCACGGTAGACTCACTGTTGATGGAGGTCCGATGGATGTCGGAGGGGGCATGGAAGCCATTTAAACTTCTTCTTAGGTTGCGAATCCCTAATCTGGTAGGTATGCGGAAGCTAGTTATATAAAAGAATATAAGTGTTCAGTGACGTTGCTAGTAACAACCATAGCAGATACGGGCAAAGCAGCCAGCCGATCAAATTCAACGATTGCCGACGCGCCTGAAAAATAAGTAGTATCACCAATAGATCGATTATGACTAAGTCGATGAGGCCAGCAAGCACCCATTGCTTGCCAAAAAACAGCCATGACCAAACACCGTTAAATGCGAGCTGTAAGCTCCAAGCCCATTTTAGAATGCGTGAACCGTGTGCAAATATCTGCCATCCGGCAATCGCGATCAACGCATAGAGAATTACCCAAACAACCGGGAATGCAATATTAGGGGGGCTCCATGGAGCTCGGTTAAGTGATTCGTACCAGTCGCCTGGCTGAAACAAGCCGCCAAACCCAAACACGGCGTAACACAATAAAAAGAACAAACTCAAATTGCCCCAAGACCTTGGCATGGCGTGCTCAGTCATCATATTGCTCCACGCGGTATTCGTGCGCTAGCCGAACATAACGCTGGCGGTTTATTTCAAAAAATTCGAGGTCTTTTTCGTTGATATCACGTAGCTTTTTCGCTGGGCTGCCTGCCCAAACTTCACCGGCTTTCACTATTTTGCCGGGAGTCACTAATGCACCGGCGGCAACCATGGCGCCTTTCTCGATTAGGCAGTCATCCATTACGCAGGCTTGAATGCCAATGAACGCGTTATCCTCGACAGTGCATGCATGTAGAACGGCCGAGTGCCCAACCGTAATGTCATCACCGAGGTAGGTGCCTTGGCCAAGCTCGGCACAATGAATCATAGTGAGGTCTTGAATATTAGTGCGCTTACCGATGCGAATTTCATTAACGTCGCCTCGCACAACGCAGCCGTACCAAATACCTGAGTCTTCGCCAATCTGAGTATCACCAATAACGGTTGCGGTTTGCGCGATAAATGCAGAGGAGTGCACAGTTGGTAATACGCCACGATACGGTAAAAGCGTGGGCTGGGTGAGGGGGCGTGTCATGATAACTTGCTTTTGTTGGGTTATAAGTATTTTCTAAGCACATACGTTAAACTCTACGCCAACCAATAGCAAACGCTCGTTCATCATGGTGAATACGCCACTTTCTCGTTACCAAAAAGACCTTGAAGACCCTGAATTTGAGCCCGATGAGGCGCAAAAAATTGCGGTGGAAAATCTGCAAAGACTTTACGACGAACTGATTGTTGTCGAACCAGTTAAGAAAAGCTGGCTTTCTCGGCTCGGCTTGGCTAAAAGTGAGAAAGTTCGGCCAGTTCAAGGCCTTTATTTTTGGGGTGGAGTAGGCCGCGGCAAGACCTATTTAGTCGACACGTTTTTTGATTGTCTGCCGTTTGAGGAAAAAACGCGTATGCATTTCCACCGCTTTATGCATCGAGTCCATTTGGAGCGTAAGCAACTTCGAGAGCAACCCGACCCATTGGTGATTATTGGTAAGCAACTTGCAAGCGAAGCCCGAGTATTGTGTTTCGATGAGTTTGTGGTAAATGACGTTGCCGATGCGGTAATTTTGGTAAAGCTGATGCGTGTTTTATTTGACGAAGGCGTAAGCTTAGTCGCGACTAGCAATGTCGAGCCCAAGAACCTCTACCTTGGTGGCCTTCAGCGCGATCTGTTTTTGCCGGCGATCGACATGATTTATGACTACACTGATGTGGTAAATATCGACTCAGGCATCGACTACCGTTTGCGCTTTTTAGACAAAGCTGAGACTTACTTTACGCCGGTTAATGAGGCGGCTAATGAGGGCATGCAATACAACTTTGAGCACTTAGCTCCAGAGCCAGGTGTGGCAAACGCCACCATTGAAGTTGAAGGCCGAGAGTTGACTTCTATTCGGCGTGCCGATGGCGTGATCTGGTTTGATTTCGCCGAGCTCTGCGATGGCCCGAGGTCGCAGAACGATTACATTGAGCTGGCGGTTTGTTTTCACTCCATTCTGGTTTCTGATGTGCCCGAGATGGGGCGGCTAATGGAAGATCAGGCGCGCCGTTTTATTAATATGGTCGACGTGTTCTACGACCATAATGTGAAGCTGATTGTCTCAGCAGATAAACCGGTAACTGAGCTCTACAATGGTACCCGAGTCGCATTTGAATTTCAGCGTACAGTAAGTCGGTTGCAGGAGATGCAGTCGCACGACTATTTAGCGTTAAGTCACAAGACCTAGGTGTTAGCCCTTGAGTAAATCACACTACATATTCTTAAGTTTTCCATTCAATATAGTTGGTCGCATGCCCAGAATTTCAGGTTTACAGTTTTGTTCGCCAGGCTCATTTAGTAGATATAACTCTTTACCCAAGGCATAGCCGAATGCGAGTTCGATTAGTGAGTTAGGGCCAACGTAACCCGCTACCCCATTTTTAAAGTAGTTAGCTACTAGAACTTTATCTGACTTTTCGATTTTCAAAAGGTGTGCTCGGATATAGTCGCCTTTGTGAATTGAAAATGCCTCATCGCCTATTTCGCTGCGCAATAGTTCACGTTCTTCTTCCATAGGGTAGTAGCTTGAAATTCCCGTTGCGGATAAGGCCCTTGAAATTTCTTTGATTTTTCCGATAAACGTCATCGACCCGCACAATGCGACTTGTCTGTGTTCGATCTTGCTCTCTCCTGCTATTCACAAGGTCTTTATAAAAGGCGCGCGAAGCAGCCTATGTATTTGTTGCGCTAATTGTTTAGAGACTCTTCTAACTTCTTAGCTCTCTCATCAGCGTTATCTTGCACAAATTTATTGATGTCGCTTTCAAATTTTTGTAACTCTTTTGGGGATGAAGGTACTTGAACATCGATATTTTCATCGTCTATGATTTCATTGGCTTGATTCTTTGATGAGCTATTGCCCAGTTGCGTTGTAATTAAAAAACCAATCAATAGTAATGCGAGTAGCAGTGATATTAATCTCATATTAGTTCTCCAAAAATTATCTTCCTAAAACGCTTTGTAAGTAGCAGCATGTTCTTTCGGTATTTGCATCTGTGCGACTGAAAATTTCGCAATTGAACTTGTTTCTCATCGTTATCTCATGCCAAATCTGATCGTCGTTTCTGTATAAAAGACTATTACAAAACCTCAGCGGTTTATACCAAATATTGGTAGCGCCACTTCCGGTGCCAATATCTCTGTGGTTTTTTTCATCATCCAAAATGCTGTTAACCGCTTCGTAAGCTCGGTCATCGCCTTTTTTCCTAAGATAGATAAGTTGATCTTTTGGATGCTCAATCACCACTGATTTAATTGCCCAAGTGCAAGCTTCTATTCCTTTCCTACTAATAATTGATGAAATAAACTAATAACGTATCCGCCAGGCCCACATAACCAATAACTGGTGTGTTTGTGGCCAACTGGTCGATTGGTAATCGAAATCTTCTAGCGGCAATCTTGGTGCATATTACGCGGATTATACTCGAGGTCACTCAAAATAATATTTATGTCGGAGAGATCTGATGACTAAGATTTACGCGTTTATTTTATTCTTCTGTGTCACTCTTGCCGGTGATGCTAATCAAGATGCTGAGGAGTCCTCGGGCTTGGATTCTTTTTCTTTGATGAAACCGAGTCTGATATCACTGGCCTATATGCGGGGTTAAAGCGGCCTCTTTGCGGTGCATTCGTTTTTCAAAAGCACAGTAAGGCTATCCGCAATTGTGATTTGTTACTTTAAATACGTACTTAGTAAGATATCGAGCAGCCATCATTGTTACCGAGTTAGATCACTTTGTCCGGCAAACTGGTGTCATAGAACTAAGATCATGGTAAAGCTTAGGTCTTGCTAATAGGTAGCTTGCGTGACTATTGCTATGTTTACGGTAAGCCACATTCACACAGATTCAGGGTTCGCTTGGCTTGCCGGCGTACATGGCTGTTGGATACTTTTATGCATAGACTTTGGGTAGTCAGTTATCGCGTACATCCAGGCTGTGTAAACTAACCTTTGACAACTTAGAGGTAATCATGCGTGTATTGATTGTTGAAGACGACCTTCAAATAGCCAAGTTATTGAAGCGTTATCTAGAATCACACAATTTTGTCGTGGATCACCAAGAGACCGTTGGCCGCGGTTTACAAGCGGTACTAGATGCAAAATACTCGGCCGTGATTATTGATCGAATGTTGCCTGATGGGGATGGTATAGAGCTTATCGACAAGTTAAAAGAAAGGCGGTTGGAAAAGGATTTGCCTCCTTTTTTGGTCTTGTCTGCCTTAGGGGATGTGGAAGAAAGAGTAGCGAGCTTAAATTTGGGCGCTGTTGACTACGTGGTGAAACCCTACGAACCAGAAGAATTACTGGCGAGATTAAAGGTGTGTATCAAACACAAAACCACTGGGGTTGATCAAACCATTGCTCTTGGCAACATTGTTTATGATATACAAGATCAGCACATCGAGATTGATGGTAAAGCACTCAACTTAAGACGCAGGGAACTGTTGATCTTTGATACGCTGGTACGCCATCAAGGCAGAGTCACATCCTACCGCGCTCTGGAAGAAGCGGTCTACAGCTACGATGACGATATTTGTTCCAACACCCTGGCGTCACAGGTGTCACGCTTACGCAAGGCCTTGCGTGACGCGAATTCGGGTGTTCACATTAAGGTGCTGAGAAATATTGGCTATCTACTCGAATTAGAATCATGATGAAATCGATTTACAACAGTCTGTCTGCCAGAATAATCGCACTTTCCTTGATTGTTCATCTGGTCATGATGGGCATTGCGATGATGAACCAATATCGCGTAATGACTGAACTTGATGCCTTAGGTTGGGAAGAGGCTATTGCTGTTTCCTATGAATTGGAAGATTTCTTTTCTGAGTACAATCCTAATATCGCGAGAACGAAACGGGCCAATATTGGCCAAAAAATGCCAGGCCAAAGTGACTTTAATAAGCCTTCTATTATAGGCGCCGAGCTTGATTTGATCAGCCGCGATGCAGTCAAACTTACCAGCAAAGATTTAACCGGCAGCTCTGGTTTACAAAAAGCAATAAACAGAAACCCTGATATTTGGTTTTACTACTATAGTTCGAGCGATGGAGTTGGTTACTCGTTCGGGCGTGAACCAGTGACGCTCAAAGACACCGCTGTTCAAGCCATTATGGCCGAAAAAAAAACAGGAGCGTTTTGTTCAGAACTGACACTACCAAAAGGATTTGAGAGTCTCGAAATAGTCACTCTGGTACAAAATTGTGCCGATAGCGGCGCCAGTTTTATCGAAGTTGGGGGTATTGAGCCAACTAATCCGAGGCAATACAGTTTTTTAGAAGTTTTCTATGAGCTGGCCTCTGAGGACGAGCGGGCTCTGTTTTTTTTGTATTTGATATTAATGCTACTCACTCCTATCGTTATTTACTTTTTAATTAGGCCGGTTTCTCGAGCCTCAAGAGTGGCCAGAAAAATATCGCCTTATTCAAAAGAAAAAACGCTTCCTAGTGAAGGTGTTTTTACTGAAGTACTTGGGCTCGTTGAGTCTGTCAATGCAGCTTTTACTAGGTTGGATGCGGGTTATGAGCGCGAGCGATGGTTAAGAGATGTAATCGCTCATGAGCTGCGAACACCGTTGACTGTATTCCGAGCAAGGGTAGAAGAGATCGCTGAACCTGAGTTGAAGTCTGAATTGGTTTTGGACTTGCGCAAACTAAACGAATTGATTGAACGACTCATCAGTTTTTCAAAAGCAACCGCACTGTCTTCTCAGGCTGAGTGCTTATCCCTAATTGGCGAAGTGCAAACCGCTTGTGCCGAGTGTGCAACCTTGGCGTTAAAATCGAATGTAGAGATTGATTTTCGCTACCCTGAAGAGCAAGAAATTTTTATTCAAGCGAATAGCATGGTTGTTTTTATGGTGCTGACTAATCTGTTGAACAATGCGATCAAGCACAGTGAAACTAGTGCTCCGGTAAAAGTACTGATACAAAAAGACGGTACGGTTATTGTTTCAGATCACGGTGTGGGTATGGACGTGGATATCTATCAGGCATTTTTTGAAAACTTCTCACTTAGTCATATGGATAATGTGCGACAGCACGGGCTGGGTTTGGTTATCGTCGCTGAGTTGATGCAATTTTGCGCAGGCGACATCAAGGTCTTCCAAAGTGAAGGGGGTGGCGTGGCCTATTCTCTGCGTTTTCCTCTATCATCAGCACATTGAATTAACACCAGTGAAAAATGGGAGGCTATTGAATTTTCTTCTACTAAATCCTTCTAATCTCAATATTAATCGTTTTGAGGCCGTTTGCACCAACAATAGTAGCGTGCGTATTTCTGGCAATGTTCGGGCAATATTCAGTTGCTAGCGTGTCTGTTGTATCGGGTTTTCTTAATCTGATAGTCGGTCAAGTATGTCTTTAGTGCATAAAATTACAAACAGAACAGAGATTGCCGGGAGCGTGGAAATGAAACTAAAAACAACAATATTGTCGATGTCGTTAATGATGCCAATGCCTTGTGTGCTAGCTCAAACCATCAACGGAGATATCACGAATCAAAGTGACGTTGTTAGAGAAGAGCTAACGGAAGAAGAAAACAGTCAGGAACTAGAAGAAATAACGGTAACTGGATCCCGAATAGAGGGTGGTGCCGAATCGGTTCCTATAACCGTGATCACTGCCGAAGACATTGAGATCCGAGGAATCACCAGCATTGACCAATTATTCAGGCAATTCACGTCGAACTCGCCCAATATATCCTCCTCCAATACGGCTGGTATTAATGGTGCTCGTCCAACCAATCGAGGTAGAGCATTTGACAACATCGGCGGCGGCAGCGTGGTCAACCTTAGGGGCTTAGGCGCAGGATCTACTCTGGTGTTACTGAATGGCCGCAGACTAGCCGGTGAAGGGCTGGCTCGTGGCGATTTTGCCGATATCGCGGGTATTGCTATTAATTCCATTGAACGAGTTGAAATATTAACCTCAGGAGCCTCTGCTATTTATGGCGCAGACGCCGTTGCCGGAGTGGTGAATATCATTCAAAAGAAAAACTTTACTGGCTTAACTGCCACGGCAAGGCTGGAATCAAGTAACACCGGTGCATCAATTCAGAGGTATAGCTTAACCTCAGGTCATTCTTGGGGGTCGGGTAACCTGACCGCGACCATTACCTACGCTGATCAAAAGGCGGTTAATGCTAGGCGCTTTGGATTAACCACGCGCGATTTCAGACCGAGAGGAGGAAGCGATCTCAGACAAATAAGTTCCCCCAGAGGTGCTTTCTCTCTTGACCCTGAATTTAATGATTTCAGCGACACATCAGATGAATTTACTCGAGATGTGCTTTTGCTACCTGAAAACTCAGGACCCGTTGATTTCGCCACTGACACAGATAGTTTTGAACGACTGTCTAGAGGAAATTTGATTGAACGACTCCCTGTCACACTGAGTCCAGCCAGCAAATCGACTTCATTAAGTTTACGTTTTAATCAAGAGATAGATTCAAAGTATATCAACAACGTCTTTATTGATGCGGCCTACTCCGATCGAAGCACCGATACAGAAGTTGAGCGCCCCCAAATAGCAATAGCCGGAGTGGATTTGCCCTTTTCTGAATTTGGTAGCCCGTTTGACAGAGACGATATTCGCTTTGATTTGTCATTGGACGAGGCTGTCGTTGCTGGCATTATTCCTGAAAACGGGTTTGAAACTGAGGGTGAGAACTTGTCTTTTGCGGCCGGCTTTGGCGGTAATTTATCGCCGAGTTGGAATTGGGAGGCCAGCGCCTCCTATTCCGAAAATGAAGACACAGATCGTAGTTTCTTCACCACTCCCGAGGCGCTTTTGGAACCCGATTTTAATTTTGATACAGGTGAGCTATTACGACCTGCCGTCAATATTATCCGAAATGATTTTTTAACCAGTCCAGAGGCAATGCAAATTCTACGCGACAGTGCCACCAGGGAGCTAGACATTGGGGAATCGAGCGTATTGAACGTGTTAGCGCTGACTCGCGGTGAGCTTTTCAGCAACCGAGACTCTGGCCCTTTGCAAGTGTCTTTTGGGTTTGAATATCGCGAGGAAGACAGCGATGGTACGTCGATTATCACTGATCTTGTATTGGGTGAGTTTTTAGAAGGTGATCGTAATCTAGACAGCACCAGGAAAACCACCGCCGTATTTTCAGAACTCAGTTTCCCAATCACCGAACGTATTACCCTAGAGGCAGCGGCCAGGTGGGAAGAAACAAGAAATCAGGGGCGGACTACTGGCGTTGAAGAAGCCTTAGCGGCCTTTGAGGCGAACGGACGAGCCAATCAATTTGACCCAATTCCAGGAAACTTTAACTTTGATGAATCCAGTTCTGGGCTTAGCCCGCGCTTAGGGGCAGCTTGGCAGCTTAGAGACAATTTAAAACTTCGTGCATCGCTTGGCCAGTCTTTCAGGTCACCGAATCCAGATGAAGTGGGTCAGCCAGTTATAGTCATGAGGGGTTTTAGTGTTCCTGACCCTTTAACGGGAGAAATTCTTGATCCTGAGTTGACGCCGCAGGTGCTTGGGGGGAATGAGCGGTTGAGAAATGAAATCGCAGACACCTTGAATGTTGGTTTTGAATATGGATTTGATTCGGCGCTGGGCTCCTTTGACATGGGGTTGGATTACTACCAAATTCAGTACGAAGACAGAATAGCTGATTCAGTCGAGTTTTTACCGTCAGAGTTCGAAAACATACCCCTCAGAGAGCCCGCAGTAGTCAGAACTGATGATGGCACCGCAAGGTTTATATTCGATGGTCCAATAAATGTCGCCAATGAAGATGTTGCCGGCCTAGATTTTAGTTTAAATCACATTTATGAGGGTAACTCCTTTGCCTTGAGTTCGAATTTGACGATTAATCAGCAATTAGAGAGCGAGAGATTTTCAGCGGGTTCTGATGAGGTTGAAGACAATTTAGGTATTGCCCAACCCGAAACCAGAGCAAACCTGGTGTCCACTTTGATTTTTGGGAATTTCGAGATTACCAGCTCGATACAATATAACGGGAGTTATCTGCAAAGAACATTTGATGACTTTGGTGCCGAAGCTGTACCAACGGATATCGAAAGTTTTACTACCGTTGATTTACAACTCTCTTACTTGGTCCCCGATGGCGTGAAGTATTTTAACGGCACGAGAGTGCGTATCGGCGCAAACAATATATTTGATACTGACCCACCATTTTTAGATGACTTTAATGGTTTCGACGGCCTCTTTTACGATCTTCGCCGTAGAGTGGTGTATTTAGAGCTGTCAAAGACATTCTGATCGTTTTGACGCCGTAATCTCGTTTCCTACTTTGTAGAAGTTTTCTTAAGACCGAGTTTAATGACAGGCAAAGGAACTTTGTGGAGAAGGATCTCACCTTTGCCTAATGTGTTGAATTCGCTTGCGGATTATAAGATCGCTTAACTCTCGAACGTTTGCAACACGATTGATGTCAAGGAACGATTTTCTTTACAACTTTAAAAAGATTCGAACGGCAATATTGGTGCATATTCGGCTATCTATAATCAACGTAGATTTAACAATTTAAAATATGGGTTTTACTATGAATCGCTTACTTAAACTGTCGTTATTGATCTTAGTGATAATCGCAAACGGCGTTGAAGGTGTGTCTCTTGCTAACGCTAAGCCATCTGCCGAAAAAGACAAATCGCAGGGTTCAGTCAAGTACCAAGATTACATCAAGCACGATATGTTTGAACTGGACAATGGCTTACGCGTCATCGTGCATGAAGACAAAACCGCCCCAATAGTAAGTTATTTGTTGTCGTTCCACGTTGGCTCTAAAGACGAGCCGCAGGGCAAAACAGGTTTTGCTCACCTTTTTGAGCATCTTCTATTTGCGGGTACCAAGACCAACCCCGGTGAGTATTTTGGGTACGTTGCCGAGCTCGGTGGAACCAACCTGAATGCCAGTACTGGCAATGACTTCACCAGTTACTTTGCCACCGTGCCGAGCGGTGCATTCGAGCGAGTAATGTGGATTGAAGGAGACCGAATGGCAAACACCATCTATTCCATTGATGAAAAATATCTGGCAACGCAAATTGACGTTGTTAAAAATGAAAAATCATTGAGTGCGAACCAACCATTTGGTGACAGCGTTAAAGACACTTTGAAAGCAATCTACCCCGCAGGCCACCCTTATGCGCACGAAATCATTGGCTCTACAGAGGATATAGAAGCCGCCAGTATGGACGACGTTAGAAGCTGGTACGAACAATACTACGGCGCTAGAAATATTGTGCTGAGCATCTCGGGAGACATCGACCTGCCAACAGCGAAGACGATTGTGACCAAGTATTTTGGTTCTTTAAGATCCGGGCCATCTATTTACAAGCAAACCGCGAAACCTGTTAAGCGACTCATTAATACACAGCAAAAGAATTATGACGTCGCTCAGTCTTCGTCGGTGCGCAGAACTTACGTGCTACCCAAGGTAATAGATCAGAATTCATATATGCCCTTGGTCGCGGCGGATATTATCGCGGCAGGAAGCGAGTCGCGTTTATCCAAAGCGCTGGTGGATGAACAGGAGATAGCGATATCCGTTGACGGCGCAGGCGCAATAGCGGAACTGGGTTCAGAATATGTCATCGAAGCCGTGCCGGCAGAAGGCGTGTCTCTTGAACAGTTATCTGATGCGCTTGACGTTGAAATAGCCAAGGCAATTGATAAAGGGTTTAAAAGAAGTGACTTACAAATCAAATATGGTCCGGCAAAGTCCGCGCTACTGGGAACGCTGACCAATACTCTAGACAAAGCTTTTATGTTGGGGGAGGGTTTGCAGGGCGCCAATGACCCATTGTATGAATTGCGTAAGCTTGAGTGGATTGAAACAGCGTCGCCTGGTGAGCTTAAAAGCGCTGCGCAAGACTGGTTGATGGTCGGTTTTCATGAAGAGCATAACATCGCATTAAAAGAAGCTGAACAAAATCAACAGCCGACGTCGGTTGGCCCGCCACCCCCGATTGCGAGTGATATCGAGACAAGTATTCCTGCTCCTGAGACCTTCACTCTGAACAATGGTTTGGATGTAGTGCTACTCACTCGTAAGGTCACGCCCAGCATTGCCATGTCGTATCAGGTCGCGGCGGGAACGGCCTATCAAAACGCCGACACACGAGAGCTGCCCACTATCATGGGCGACATTCTCAACAATTCTGGTCTTGCCAGGATGAGTTCGGACAAGCAAGCCGAGCTTATCGCAAAATTGGGTGTCGATATTGGCATGAATGTAGGCGAACGCTACACCAACCTTGAACTTAATGCCGATAAAGATTCGTTTCCCAAAGCCTTGGACGTCTGGACAGATATGCTTAGCAAAGCTCAATTTGAACAAGACGACGTCGATCGTTACGCAAAACAAAACATTCAATTCGAACGTATAGCTGAGGAAGACATTCAATATGTTCGGCTACTTGTTCAACGACAAGCGATTTGGGGAGACGAATACACCATTACACCGCAAGAAAAAATTCAATATTTAGAAACACTGACAAGCGAACAGCTTAATCAATACTACCGCAAATGGTTTCGGCCAAAAGGGGCAAAGCTTTATATTGTAGGTGATATAGAGCGCTCTGAAATTGAGCCTTTATTGAATAAAAAACTGAAAAACTGGGTAGGAACCGTACCCAAATCTCAGATCATAAGCTTGAATTTTTCGCCCAAATCGAACAAATCAAAATTTATTATCATTGACGATAAAGGTTCTGATCAAACCGACATCCTTGCGGTTAGTCGACTCGATATGCATGAGCGAGATATGTATCGTGAAAACGTCATGAATAGCGCTTTTGGTGGTAGCTTTACCTCACGTTTGAACTTAAATATCCGTGAGGACAAAGGGTGGACCTATGGAATCAGTTCTTTCTTTGAAAACAGCCCATCTCGTGCATACTTTGCCATCGATACGGCGGTAACGGCGGAAAATACGCTCGACAGTATTCAAGAAATTATCACGGAGATACGTGAAGCGCGCACCACGCGCCCGATCACGTCAAGTGAGATAGAAAAAATCATAAACGAAGAAGTCAAGGTGTTCTCAAGTGCACTTGTCACCAATAGCGACTTTATGTCGGTCTACATGAACAGTGACTACTATGGCAAAGATTATACTTACTACAATGATTACAAAGATCGCATACTAGCGATAGATGCAGAGTCGACCAATAAGTCGTTAAAAGAATTGATTGACAGCAATGGCATGGTATGGGCCTTGACCGGCGATGCCGAATTGATCGAGGCCGATATCAGAGCCGCGAATTTAGGAGAAGTTGAAGTCTACAATCGAAACGGAAAGCGATTACGCTAAGGTATCGCTTCCTCGACTTCGTTGCCTTTATCAGGGTTCCGGGTTGTGGTCTGATTTTACCTTGGTGCAGTCAGACTTAGAGCCCGGATCTTTCTTCTATTCAGGAATAGGTTAAAAGTGCTCTTACTTGATTTTCTAGCTGCATTTCGAAGAAAGATACAATGACTATTCTGGTTAGCTATCCAGCTTATGTATTGACAGAGTAATACACATCATGATTGTCAAGTTCTCTAGGAAATATTTGTGCACCTTTAAAACCAGGTGTTTCCGAAGTTTCTTTAACTCCAGTTTTATAAAGATACTCAATGAAGTTTTTTTCAAACAGTTTCGGACACTTAGCTTTCCATTCTATATTAGGGCTCCAGTTGAATATAACGTCTTAGAATGAGTTAGAATTTTTTTGTGAGTCTGTGTCAGCTTTTCTGACACCATCGTTCTTGGGCTTGTTGGTGGTTTTTTTGCCGCTCAAGGAGGACCAACCCAATAATATGGTTTCCAAAATTATTCTGATTTTAGAGCCAATTGTCAGATCTTCCTGCAATGAATTTTCTTTAGGCTCCAGCGCATCAGACCTCAGGCCTTGTATCAAGTTCAAAGCCTCATCGTAGTGCTCTTGAGGCACTAAAAATCGCCGCTCGTTGTAGGAGGCTATTTGAATACCAGGGTATAGCGAACCAAAATTCTCCCCCACAATATGGAATGGTATTTCTGCACTTTGTAACATCGCTCGTATGTACATAACTTCTATATCATTTATTGCATGGCAAAGAGTAATCATTTGAATATCGTTAACACCTTTGAAGTGGGCCTGCAGAAAACGCATCCGAGACGAACGCGTTCATTTTTGATGCTTGTAATATCTCTATTTTTGAACTTCAGCTCTATCAACAACTGATACGGCGCTGAGCATATCTTCGCTAATCTCTTCCCATTTGTTGCGGCAGAATATTGAAACAGTCTTAGTTTCGCCAGCTTGCAGTTTAAAATAAATATGACTGCATTTTTCAATTGGCTGCTTATTATGGGAGACAATCGCATCCATCCAAACACCATCTAATGCAAATGGATTATTATTTGTAATCATGGCAGAAACAATAATTTTACCTTCCCTAAGTGCTATGTTTTTAACTTGCGATTTTATTTTGGTGAAATCGACCGTAGTCTCTGCTTTTTTGACATCCTTCTTATTTTGATTGGGACTTAATTCTAATTTTTCGGCGCTTAGAAAAACTACTATCAATCCTAAAGTAAAGCCTATTCCCCAAAATAAACCCTCGAATAACTTTTTCAAATAATGCATATCAGTCTCCGTACATATAGTGCTATTAAAACGAACACGTGTCTCGTTGCTTGACCGTGTCAGTTATGCTGGCATTTTTTGACCCTGCTTAGTTTTATCTGATGTCACTCCGCCGTTTTTACAAGATGCATGCGTTATAAAAAAGAGCCGGCCCATTGATTTACAAAAGGGGTTTTGCTGATGACTATTAATAGTGCTGGTCCTGTTACTGGCCAACCAAATTAGGCACCACAAAATGATTTCTTCGTTGGCTTATCTGTTCCCAGAGTTCTGTAGATTACATCAGAAGTATGCTTAATGCTGCGACGACCGGCGCCGCGCCAAGCGCTAGTGCTTTGTTACGCGATGTGACTAAGATGATTTTTAACCGCGGGATTTTTTTTACTATAGTCAATTTCTAAACCTTCTTTTCTTAATAAATCTGCGTGACCTTCTGTGCCGCCAGGGAATTTTGAAATTAGTTCTCCTTGCTTTTTTACAACTCGCCAATAACAAAC
>CALKRK010000008.1 GCA_937989675.1 uncultured Arenicella sp.
TGGACTAAGCCTATGCAAAACTCCTGATTTACAATTCAGGAAGAACTTAAGAGTTTGATTTAGTTAGAAAATAAATTTTATTATTGGCAAACTATAGTCAGGGAAGAATAGCTTAAGCCGATCTAATAAATTGTTCTCAACATTCAGGAGAACAATATGCAACCGTTAAACACCGAACCCACATCGTTAAGAAAGCGAATTGGCGCCACTCGATTTTGGGTTATGAGCCTGCTCATTTTAGCCGGCGCATTCAGTTTCGCCTTTCATGCGCTATCGAGCTATAAAATGCAGCACAGCGCATTACTCTACATACTTGTGCCCTACTCTTTGTCGCTGGTCATCGCCTGGTATCGCCCCTACGGAAAAACCGCTACCCGATGGGCGGCCTACCGGAAGCATTTAGTTTCAGCGCTGATCGTTTTTTTTGCCACGTCGGTTCTTCTGCGCGAAGGGTTTATCTGCGTGTTATTCTTTCTACCCATCTACATTGTCTTCATAACGTTTGGCTTTTTGATTTATCACTTCGCCGCAGGCAACAAAACCTATTCGACGGTTCTGCCTGGGCTTATTGTGATTTTATCGCTCGAAGGTACCAATCCACTAATGACCTTTCCTCGAGAGACGACTGTTATCAGTGAAGCAATCGTAGAGTTGTCTCTGGAGCAAATACATGAAAACCTAAGCAAACCAATTGATCTACAAGGCAAGCGCCACTGGTTCCTACAACTATTCCCCATGCCAGAACGCATTGAATCTGGCGCTATTTTTGAAGGCGCGGTACACCGTGTACACACTCGATATCAGCGTTGGTTTTTTACCAACACTCACACAGGAACAGCTGAACTCTTGATGACCAATGTTACGCCCAAGCATATCAATGCCGAAATACGCTCCGACACAACGTATTTCTCAACCTATCTAGGAGCCAAGGAAATTGATGTCGTACTAACTCCTATCACTGATACGCAAACTAAGGTTCAGTTCGCTTTTCGTTTTGAACGAAAGCTAGACCCAGCTTGGTACTTTCACCCACTGCAACGCTACGCCGCCAAGAAAATGGGCCAGTTCACAATTCAGGAGGTAATTAGCCGTGACCGCACATAATCATCAATACACAAATCCAAGAATTGACCGCCCCGGTGCAGTTGCTGATGCACTCAACGGCGAGGTCTATCTAGACATTAAAAAGCTCCTTTGGCTGGGGGCGATGAGCTTACTCGGAACCGTCGGAGCAATACTAACGATATCTTTGGAAGCCGTCCTTCTGTTCGTGCTCTTTACCGGCATAACCTTATGTTTTGGACACTCACTAGGTATGCATCGTCGGTTTATTCATCGCGCCTATGATTGCCCAAAATGGCTTGAGATACTCTGGGTACACTTAGGCACCTTGGTTGGAATCGCTGGGCCATTTGGAATGCTTCGCACTCATGACTTACGCGACTGGGCGCAACGCCAAACGGAATGTCATGACTATTTTTCTCACTCACAAGCTTGGTACAAAGACGCCTACTGGCAACTGCTTTGCTCAATTAATATGCAACAACGCCCCGATATTGTTATGGAGCCAGTAATCGCAAATGACCCGGTTTATCAATGGATGGAGAAAACATGGATGTGGCAGCAGCTACCCTGGGCACTGGCGTTTTACTGGCTTGGAGGCTGGGGCTTTGTGTGTTGGGGAATCGGCGCACGCATAGTAGTGAGTAACGTCGGCCACTGGTTGATCGGCTACTTTGCACACAACAACGGGCACCGGAGCTGGCATGTAGAGGGCGCGGCAGTACAAGGCCACAACATAAAATGGACCTCGTTACTTACCATGGGAGAGTGTTGGCATAATAATCATCATGCGTTCCCGTTCTCAGCCAAGCTTGGGCTGGAACCAGGCCAGTGGGATCTCGGCTGGTGGGTCTTAGTAGTTTTCGAGAAGCTTGGCTTGGTAAAGAATCTTCGCGTTCCAACACGCGAGGATCAACGAGAAGAACTAAAACGCCTTGTTATAGCTCCATAACGAAGTTATCGCACTGCGAGGCGATAAAGCATAAACTCAACCCTTCCATTATCTAATGTCGCGTGTTGAATGAAGCGAATTTGCCTACTGTTGATTGAATTCTATCAACGAGTAATATCCCCAAGAAAAGGGTTTCGGTGTGCGCACCACGTATTACACGGTAAACAAACCTGTTCGAACGCGGTGAAAGATCTGATTGTTGAGCACGGTATCCTTGCCGCGTGGCCAAAGATTAGAAAACGCTTTAAAGCCTGCCGCACGGCCTACCAAACGCTTATCGCAAACCCAACACTGCTACCACGAACAGACATTCCTTGCGACCTACCCTGCGATGTGTCCTTTGCCGATTGCAGCTTTGGCGATGGCGGCTCGAAAGGAACAGGCTGTAGCCCATGCGATTTAATGCATTGTGACGGCCCTCGATTGTCACGCCGAACATGGCGCCGAATTATCATCGCCAGCTTTATTGTCTCACTCTTAGCTAGCTACTGGTTTTATGGTCGAGGCGTTAGCTCTATTACTTTAATCGATTTGGGAAAACGACAAAATATGGTCGAACAACTGATTCAAAGAGAGCAGCCACAGCTTCGAGTTTTATTGATCGTTAACGGAAAGAAGTATTACAGTGAAATCACTCAACTCGAATCGAAAAACCGTCCAACAACCCTGTTTTTCCGTGAAGCAGCACCACTCGCATATAAAATCGATACCTTGCAAGTACTAGACGCACGAGTAAATCTGGGTGGCAATTTATTCGTGATCGGCCAGGTGCTTGACGAATTTAGCAAACCGAGTAAACAGGGCGTTGGCCAACGCTTTCAGTACAAAATAAAGCGCCGCTGGCATCTATTTTAGACAACGCATTTTTCGCCAGCGTATTTGTTTTTACTTTTTGGCGTAAGCCGTTGCTCTCTCGCTATCGCTTAGAACGATAGGTTTCGTCGTCGGCGTACCTGAGTTAGGATCAAAAAATGGGCTGCGTTTATACGAACCATTTATGCGCGCTTTCAGCATCATGCCCACCACTTTGAACAGATACCAGGGCATCCCCTTCGATTTTGGTTTTGGGTCGGATGTAGCACCGCCAGTATTCACAACGCCTTGTATTCTTCCTAAAGGGTGCTCTTGAGCTACTGGTAACACACTGACACACGTGTGTACTAAGCCAACAAAGGGCATTGCTATGCTTGCTGGTGTATTGCCGATCGGCGAATTGCAACACGTCGCATACCACCGCAACAACCCCTTCTCACTCAGCCTTAAACACCGTAAATGTATAGCCCCTTTCGTAAAACGCAAATTCGCTGGATTGGTTTGGACAACCTCTGTGCCTCCGGCACCATCCAAGACCACATCACCGCACTTTAGGTGGTGAGCAAAAGCCTGACAATCACGGCAATAGCAAAGGCAACGAGACGCCAGCTCAGGCTCAATGATTTCACCTTGCAGCGACCCACATTTACATTGAATTTTAACGCTCATAACTACCCTATTAATTAACAAGTGACAAATAAGAGCGTAGCATTTTTCTGTAAATCCGAATATTAAGTCCCCTTCAGGCCTCGTCTAGACTCGCATATCACCCAAATGGGTGAGGCGTAGCTGATTGACCATTGCTACGATCAATAAATAGAGAAGCATAGATAGATTAAATAGCATGAACAACCAAGATATTCGAGAACTCAACGAGCTACTGCCAGTGATTGTGGCCTTGACCTCATTGCTAAAAAAACAGGAGAACGTGCGTGAGGAAGCGCGGAGGCTATTAGACAAAAAAGTGAATTAGTCGCCTTTTGTTCTCTCACCGAACCCTTAAACAAAACGAAATAAGACTAGTCGCCCAATTCCACCAATTCATGAACGGCTCGTTGCCCACTAAGCACTAGCTCTTCTAAGCCTCGAGCCGTTGCGGTGCCCGCTTCGAAGTTAGCTATCTCCGTAGACAGCTTAGCCAAAAAGTAAGTAATCGCGGCGCGCTCCTCAGCGAATAAACTCTGCGACTTGGCCGAAAGCGCTTCAATATCCGCTTTTAAACGAAACAGAGGAAACAAATCTGGCTCGGTGGATTGCAGTTGGCTTGTAATCATCGGCAATATCTCTCGCAGTTTCGGTACAAGCTTGTTGCGCAAATACGCAGCCTGAAGTTTTCTAACAAACTCGAATTTAGAACGGTTAACAAACAACAGGCCCAAGCAAAACACTAAGAACGCGAGAAAAAGATTAGCCCAGAAATCGACAGACAAAGTGCTTACTCCAAGATATAAATATTAAAGGCGCTAGTTTAACCCGTTCTAATGAGAGCGAATATCGTTGTATTTGATCATGCATGGGATTATCGTAACTAAACCCAGTCTGACAATAAAAGAAGCCCAATAAAGCGGTATTTATTCACCTATTGGCTATTGCGTAAACAAACCAGAACGTACTTACTTCTGTCACTTAAAATCTAAAACTTTTCATACGTGAAAACATACGTTACTGCGATTTTATAGTTCCACGGAGTGTCAACGGAGAGTCTTCTTAAGTTTAATAAGCAATTTGTTAAGCTGGCCTAAATCATTTTTACTTAGTTCACCTAGCGTGCTTACTAAAAGAGGAGTGCTTGCTTCTCGAGCTAAGTCGAGTTGTTTTAAGCCGCCTTTCGTAATCGAAACAAGAAAGACACGAGCATCATTTTCATCTTGCTTTTTACGCATCCAACCTCTTGACACCATTACCTTTACAGCTTTTGTGACAGCCGGTTGATTCATCTCCATCACTTGAGCTAATTTTCCGATAGTTGTGGAGTGCGCAGGCTGCCACGAAAAATGATTCAATATGGATATTTGGGTCATGTTCATCTGCATTGGTTCAATCGACTGATTGATTCGATTGGCAAGTTGCTGATAGCAAATTATCAAATTAACCAAGCTTTCGCCCATTAGTTCATAGTCATGATTCATATTCATAAGCTTGACATATATTCCTTGGAATGCAATTATATATTCCACGGAATATATAATTGCGAGTGAAAACAAAATGCAAACCAACTCTCTTATTGGAAGTTCATTGTTTAGGCTATCTGCCGGCCAGCTCTGGGTAGCTGGTATTTCTTTAACGATATTGCAGTATTTGACAATGGGATATCTGAATCAGCTCTATGCCGCCACTGAATTTCCTGTTTCTTATTTTGTTGGGCAAACAGCCTTCGATGGAAATTTAATCAAGAGCTACTACTCTGTTTTAATCGAGAAAGGTAAATTAGATGACTACCATTTCGTGCAGGTGTTTGATTATCTATTCATGATAACCGTGTTTTTTTCCCACCTTTTCGTGTGCGCGGCTATATACAAAACGTTACCATCTATCAAAATGCTCCAACGCGTTGGCTATACCATGATAGTTGTAACGCCACTGGCTGCAATCATGGACGCATTTGAAAATCTAGTTTCCTTTTTCATGCTTGCTGACCCGGTGAACTTTGCGAACTGGTTAGCCTACCCATACTCTATTTTCGCTGTTGTAAAATTTTTCTTGTTCACCTTGTTTATGATTTGGGTTGCTTTCTCAGTAGTGACGATTGTGGCATATGGCGTCTACTCAAAGCTTTCGAGATCAAATGCGATTGAATAACCCAAACTACTCTTTAGTTTCGAAACCACATTGAGGCTAGAGCATGCCCTAGCCTCATTCGGCGCCTCAACAATCGCTTAGACCTCCTGAATTTGAAATAGAACACAATACAAGTTACGAAGCCTATAGATCACTCTACATACGAAGCTGTCATTTGCGATGGCTCCATCGTTCAGCCCATATATCTAAAGCAATTAACTGTTCTCCTAACTCTACTCCCCAATTCGTAAGCCCATATCCGGTTTTACATTGATCCACAATATCCATTTCTCGAAGGGATTTAATTCTCTGGTTCAATACTGTCGGAGAAATGTTTTCGCAACGCATTCTTAGCTCCCGAAAACTAAGTCGCCCTCCCCTAAGCTCCCACAGTACTCTCATAGTCCAGCGCTTGCCAAGAACATCGAACAGTTGCATTACTGGCCTGCCGGAAGTTGAACCTCTAAAAGATGATTTTCTAATTTCAGACATATTGATTTATTGACGCTACAGTTTATGTAGCGGTATGATTATCGCTACATAAACTGTAGCATTAATGGGCCAAACATGAAATCAGAGCTAAAACCACTAAACCCTCCTTATTTAGAAGAAATCGCCAATGCGCTCAGTCAGTATCCGCAACAAGATGGATACATACTGAATCTATTTAGAGTCTTCGCAAACAGTATTCGCTTTCTAACTGGAAAGGGAGTGATTAATCTTCTTGATGAACAGAGTCCATTAACTTTACGCGAAAGAGAGATCATCATTCTGAGGGTTTGTGCGAACAATAATTGCGAGTACGAATGGGGAGTTCATGTCAGCATTTTTGCTAGAAAGGCTCAATTATCTGAGCACCAAATCGCCAATACGCTTAACAAAAAGCTAGGCAACGCTTGCTGGAATGACAGAGAAATTTTGTTGCTAATGGCAATTGATGAGCTCTGTGAATATGGCAAGCTACTAAATAGAACTTTAGCTTCCTTCCAATCATTTTGGACCTTGGAACAACAGCTTGAAATTCTAGCCTTATGTGGGAACTATCATACAGTTAGCTTCGTGGCTAACGTTTCAGAGGTTAAACCCGAATCATTTGCAGCGCGGTTCCCAACGTCTAAGGCGTAATTATTAAGTTCTAAAGCTCGAGAAGCGGCCTGTTTCGATTCACGAATAAATTTGGCGATGGATCATAAACACGCGATTGCAGTACCTTGATCTGCGACAATCGGTAAGCAAAGCTCATCGTTATCCGGCTCGCCAGGAATAACTAAAAGCGGAGATAACACATACAGATGACGGGGGAAATCCGCATTGGTATTGTCAAGCCATGTACCCGTTGTAGAATTATTTAGACCAGACCCTGATCCGGTAATCAGATTAGTTCCCAATGCGTCTATATCTATTGCTCCGGCGCTGGTAAGACCGGTATACACCTCAGGATTAGCGGGTGTCGCACCATTTTCGTCGAAACCGACAGCGGCTAATAGTGTGCCGTCCAGCATATCGGCTCGGTCATTGGCTACTCGTACTCCCGTTGATGTGTAAATTGGCCTGTCAGTCACATTCCCCCAAGCTTCCGCGGTGTCCATCGTATTGAGGGTTCCAGCACCCGCACTGGTTTCAAACGCATACAACGAGCGCCAGCCAACGACCCCATTTGTTTCGGTGCCTGCTGCGGCCGCATTCACGCCGTCGGTATCTATTTCTGCTGATGTGGCTACCGAGTTGTAATTCCTCGTACCACTTGTAACAAAAATAACAAAAAAGGTATCGCCAGGAGTAAGATCTCCTGGCTGCAAAGCGGCCGGTGCATCCACCTGAGCAATGACCATATTGACCCCAAACAAACTGGATAGAACTAATAAAAAACCCGAGCCAAGTCTAATTTTTTTCACCGTTGTAAACCCTTTTGAAAAGTTACTAAAGCTTGTAAAGCTTGGCTCAAAAAGGGTGTTAATGCAAATCCACCGTTGGTATCCAAGACCGTTGGTGTCCAAGATAGTCACATACAGTAAGGATGTTAGGCGCACTGATGAGACCGTATTTAACGACTATTGATCGAATGACCGAAGTGAGCATATTCTGTTGAAAAACTCAGATCAAATCTGAGTCTGTGAGATAATCAAGGCAGATTCACAAGCAGAGGGTTTATTGCCATGATGGGTCAGCAAGCACCTGAACAGAACGCGTTGTTTTATAATTTTTGTATCGAACAACA
>CALKRK010000009.1 GCA_937989675.1 uncultured Arenicella sp.
TAACTGCACAAAACAGTTCGTTTTTAGTAGGGTCGAATACAACACCGCACACAACAATTCCTTTGTGCAGTACCGCGATGGAAACCGCATAATGAGGAATTTCTCTCAGAAAATTGGTGGTTCCGTCCAATGGATCAATGACCCAACTGTAGTCAGATATCTGTTGGCCTTGCTGGCCAAACTCTTCACCTACAATGCCATGATCTGGAAAGTGATCTTTAATTGTTTTAACAATTCGCTCTTCAGCGCCGCGATCAACTTGAGACACATAGTCATGTAAGCTTTTTTGTTCTATATCCAGAGAACGAATATCGGAAGAAGCCTCAAGAATAAACTCACCAGCTTTCTGCGCGGCGGAGATGGCAACTTCTTGGATACGCTTCATGCGCCCATTATCTTGCACAGCAACTTTTCACGCAACTAAATACAAACGGAGTGCCAAAGCACCCCGTTTAAAGATTCACGACTATGTTTAGATTAATACTGTTTCGAGATATACCCATCTAGGCCGTGTGGGACCAACCTTCCTATTTGGCGGGCAACAGATTCAAGGTCTTTCATTGGCGTGTCGTCAAGCAGCCAGCCCTGTACTGTGCCGATAATACCGCCTGCATAGAAATCAGATATCGTGTCTAACTGGCGAGCATTAAAATTATGATTGAATTGGAAAAGTACGCGATCAGAAATCAACTTAGACACAAGAGACTTTAACAACGACAGACATTGAATACCGGCTTGCCCTGTAAACGCAGCCCGCATCATAATACGTTCTTTATCACACTCTTCAAGTAAGTTGCGGATGCTTTGTTCAACGAACTCCTCGCGACCGATTTCAGTGCTCTGAATCAAATTTTCGGTTCTGGCCCAACTCTTCTCAAACAAGCTTTCAATTCGCGATAACAAAATCGACTGCTTGCTATCAAAGTTCGAATAAAAGGTTTGTCGGCTAACGCCAGCCGTTTGTGTTAACTCGCCGATGGTAATTTCATCGATCGTTTTTGATTGCAGGTGATGCGCCAGTGCTAACTGGAGTTTTTCCTGACTTCTTCTTTTTCTTAGATCCACTGGTTTGCCCCTGTAATATATTGCGTGATCAATTAGAATGTTGTTCTCAGTTTGAAACTATGTTTTTTACCCCTAATTATCGAGACCGACATCGCGTTGTAAAGCTTTCGAGTCACACTGCCAATTTGAGATGAGCGAATTAGACAATGATCCAGATCAATTTCCAACAATTGTTTCTAGAATGTTACGAAACTTTACAAACTGGATGGTAAGTCACGAGTTCACATAGCGTATAACAACAATAATAGCGCAAGTGTCACCTAGTTGACATATGTCACTAAAACAATAAATCAAAGTATTTTTACTCGTTTAACAGATGTTCTTTAAATTTTTACGCCCAATCGGCTTTATCCTCATTTGTCTATTTCTAAATGGATGTACCACGATAGGTGGCTCAACATCATGGCCAGAAAATCTGCCGGCAAGGCAAATATTTGTAGACGGTTATCTAGCTAAACGTAATGTATCTGCGGTGGACGACAAAGTTATTGAAGCACACCTGTTATGGATTAAACGTTTTTATCAAGGAACCCTTATTTACCCAAATGGCTGGAACCGTGCTAGCAAACTGTTCTTGGATTCCATAGAAAGTAAGAAAATTCGAAATAAATTGAAAAACCGCCTCAACAAGCTTGGTATTGCCATTGCCAACGAATGGGCTCAAGACAACGATATTCGGCTAATCAACAACGTGAATATAGCCACCTGGGGAAGTGCTATGCGTACCGCAGCAGAACGAGAAGATCACGAAAGCTTTATTACAAAAGTGGAATCAGACGTAAATGAATTACTTGCTAAAACGTTACAAGCTTCACAAATAAGTTACCAAAGATACTATCCTGAAGAGGACTATGATAACTTTTAAGTTCGTCGGATAAGGTTTTTAGAAAATTCAACATCTCAATAATAATGCCTGACTTTTTTCGCCCAACTCTTCGTATGTGCAACACTCATGATTCAATAGCCAGGCTTGTTGCTCTATCACTTGCCTTATCGATAAACACGTCGGCGCTTGCAAACAACGAAGAAGCTGCAGATTCTCCAAGCTCTGCGCTAAAAAATCTCGACGAGCAGGTAGCACCGGTCAGCGAGCAAACTGGCACAACTGAAGCACAGAAAATACCCCAAACCGAATCCACTAAAAAGAAAGAAAACGGTTGCAAAAAAAACGCCACGAGCGACATTTGGGTTGATCGATTACGCGCAGGCACGCATACGCGTTTATGTAATACAGCAAGCTGGGTCGATGGATTATTCGGCGAGGAACACCAATTCAATGGCGAAGACTTCCGTGGAAAAATTTCAGTGGGCTTTCGAGAGGACGAGGTAGAAGGCCTAGACCCTCGACTACGGGTGCGCATTCGAACCAAGCTGCCAAATGTAAGCAATCGATTCAATGCGTTTGTAGGCCGGGTAGAGGAAGACTCTTACGTCAGTAACACTGAGGTAAATGAAGATCGCCTTAATAACGTTGGCTTACGCTCAACTAATGATGATGACAGCGAGTGGCTGGTTGGATTAGGTTACCGCAGCCCAAGCAAAGATCATAATGGCTGGGATTTTTCAGTTGGCGCGAAGATCAGTAGCGGCTTTAGCCCCTACGCAAAAATGACGCACCGTTATTTGTTTGAAACTGGCGATGATCGATTTTGGAAAACAAATCAAACAGTATTTTGGCGCGAAAACGAAGGTTACGGCGTTAGTAGCAATGTGGATTACACTCGTCTGCTCTCAGACGACGATATTATGGTGTTACATGGTAGCGTAAAATACACGGAGGAAGCCGAGCAATGGGAGTGGTTTACCGACGCGACCTGGCACCACACCTTGACACCCAAACGCGGTATTTCTAGCAGTGTCTATATGCGTGGCGAAGAAGAGAATGAGGTGTCGGTACCAGAATACGGCGTGACATTTACTTACATACGGCCGATTCTGCGCGAATGGCTTTTTATGGAAGCTGGGGTAGACCTTCGCTGGGAAAAAGAATTTAAAGAGCGCAGTTACAAAAGCGCTGTACGCTTCGGACTCCAGTTTGAAATGTTACTTGGCGACTATTACCAGCGGCGTCGCCACAAATAAACTATTCACAAACCTAATAACGAGAAGTCATCAAGCTCGGTCACTTATTTGCTTTACTTGGTTATACTCTGACCATCGAACCAAGCTACTTTCTAGATGACATATGAGCTTTCACCCTCCTAAACGAACACTAATGGGCCCTGGGCCCTCAGACGTTGACCCACGAATCTCTTTAGCATTAGCGCGCCCGACTATTGGTCACCTCGACCCGGAATTTATCCGCCTTATGGATGAGATCAAAGAGCTTCTACAATTCGCCTTTCAAACGAAAAACGAATTAACTTTGCCGGTTTCAGCTCCAGGCTCAGCTGGGATGGAAGCTTGTTTTGTGAACCTTATCGAGGCCAATGACTCAGTCATTGTTTGTCAAAACGGCGTGTTCGGAGGCCGCATGAAGGAAAATGTGGAACGGCTAGGTGCGAAAGCCATCATGGTTGAAGATCAATGGGGTACGGCAACCGACATCGGAAAAGTAAAATCAGCAATATCGGCAAATCCTGATGCTAAAGCTTTGGCGTTTGTGCATGCTGAAACCTCAACCGGCGTGCGTAGTGATGCCGCCACCTTGTGCTCACTCGCCGCCGAGAACGACATGCTTAGCATAGTGGATACCGTTACAGGTTTGGGTGGTATAGAGGTAGCGGTAGACGACTGGACTGCTGATGCTGTATACAGCGGCACGCAAAAATGTTTGTCCTGCGTGCCAGGACTTTCTCCGGTCACCTTTAGCCCTAAAGCACAGAATGTAATCACAAACCGTAAAACACCAGTACAAAGCTGGTTTCTCGATATGAATTTAGTGATGGGCTACTGGGGCCAAGGAACTCAAAGATCTTACCACCATACTGCGCCTGTTAATGCGCTATATGCGCTGCACGAAGCTCTAACAATTCTTAAGAACGAAGGCTTGGAAAACAGTTGGGCTAAACACCAGCGCAATCATCGTGCCTTAAAAGCTGGCTTAGAAGCTATGGGCCTTGAGCTAATTGTAGCGTCTGAAAATAGATTACCCCAGCTTAACGCCGTGTCGATTCCTGACGGAGTTGATGAAACACTGGTTCGAAGCAAGCTATTAAATGACTATAATTTAGAGATTGGTGCGGGGCTTGGTCAACTGTCGGGTAAAGTCTGGAGAATTGGTTTAATGGGCTATGCGTCAAACGCCAGCAATGTTCGACTTTGCCTGCAAGCCTTAGAGGCCGCATTGCTAGATCAGTCGGTACAGATCAGTGCCGGTGCAGCCATTGCGGCGGCAAATCAAAGTTACTTAAACGCCTAAATTGGACCTTAAAACGCAGGCGAAAAAAAAGCTCCCTACCCAGGAGCTTTTTTCGGATGGTCTCATTTCTGAGAAGTATAAATCTGCTCTAACAAAGAAGGAATTACCCAACCCCTACCCAAAACTTTAAAGCTTGTCAGAGCCGATCTATACGCCCTACCTAACCATGTAAAAACTATAGTTTTTTTTGCCTTCCCTGCCTATCAACAAAGGTAGAGACTTAGATCAGACCAAAGTCTAACCACTGAACCATTTAAAAGACAAACGACAAGAAAAACCTCAAAATGTTGGTTTTCCAGAATTTTTATTCATCTCATACGCCTTAATTGCAGCCTGAACACGATTACTAACATGCAATTTATGCATGATATTGGTCATATAATGTTTGACGGTTTTCTCGCTTAGATAAATATCATCCGCAATTTCTCTATTACTCATCCCAATTGCTAATTTCTCAAGAATTTGGCGTTCGCGTTCATTTAAATCAAAATCTTCTGGCGAATCTTTTTTGGTATCTTCAGAACTGCGCATGAGAAGGTTTACAGCAAGATTCGGTGAAATGTAGGAATCACCATTATGAATATCACGCAGTATATTAACGAGATCGTCGGAAGCCACCCCTTTTAGAACATATCCTCGAGCTTGCGCCTTAAGCGCGGCTTGTACATCATGTTCCTGTTCAGAAACGGTCAACATGATGACTTTGACAATCGGTACTCTACCACCAATTTCATTCGCTGTTTCAATACCGCCACCAGGCATGCTGACGTCCAACAACACCAAATCAGGCAAATGTTTTTCGACTTTGGCAATGGCCTCGTCCTTGCTACCTGCTTGAGCGACCACATCAAATTGGCCACTCTCAACCAATGTCGTTACCACTCCTTCTCGGAATAAGGGGTGATCGTCAACGACTATAATCGAAATAAGATCTGACATAGTTTGTAGTTTCTCTCTTGAACCGCACTCGCGGTTTGCTACGGTTAATGATGCGTATAGCGATCTAATATAGATCCAATCTATCGCGTAAAGTGGCCTATTCAGGCCCACCAATAACCTACCCTCAGCTTCTACATCGCAGAAGCCCCTATACTAACTATCGTCGACAAGCCCAACTGAAAGCTTCAGTGCGGTGCCTACTCCCAACTCACTATTGATACTGAATTTACCGCCTAGACTTTCTATTCGGTCCTTCAACCCCATCAATCCCAAGTGGCCGCCTTCGATATTTAATTGTGATTTACGGAAACCCATTCCGTTATCTTTGAGAGATAAATGTAACACATCCTCCTTAACTTGAGCAGTTAATCGACATTTTTGCGCTTGGCCGTGCCGCTCGGCATTGTTGAGCCCTTCTTGCAAAAAACGATAGGCACATATCTTAATTGGCAGGGGGATATCATCAGGTATGTCCTGATAATATTGCGCGACAACCGCGTCAGATTTAGTGCTGTGCAGGGTAATCACCTTCCTCAAACACTCTTCAAGGCTCAGCTGCTGCAACTCAGGCAATACTAAACCAGATGAAATACCTCGTATTTCCTCCAACGATTCATCCAAGGCTTCTCGCACTGCGTGGAATTCATGCCCTAGCTGCTTAGCTTCTTCTTGTTTGGAAACCTGATTCAGCCTTAACACCGCAAAACCGATCATCTGCGCTGGCCCATCGTGTAAATCAGCGCCAACTCGACGTAAAAATTGCTCGTTAAGTTCAACCGCACGCGCGCTGGCCGTTTTCATGCTCTTCTGCATGCTCTTATTAACGGTAAGCAAGTTAGACAAACGAGCAATTTGGTGGTTCATTTTTTCTTCCTGTTCATTAATTTTCTTTATTCCTCGGCGAAAATTTGAATATAGAAGCAAAAAGAGCAAGAGCGTGCTAACTGCAACAACCATCATTAAACGGCTCGCAACTCGACGCGCCGTGACCAATTCTGAGCGGTTGTCGACCAAAAGCTTGGCTACGCCCGAAGAACCATCTTGAAAGCGAAAGGCAGTAAGTATTGAGGTATTGGTATAGTCTTTAAAAACGACTCGCCGCCAAGTTTCTAATTCCAATAGATTGTGCCCGAAGCTTTGATATGGAGGCCCTAGGTTTTGGGCTATTCGTGCAAATGAAGTCCTCTCATCTTCTGACAATTGAATACCCTGGCGAGACCCCCAAACCAATTTTCTTGAGCTATCGAATATCGCAACTTCTTGCACACTAGTGATGCGCATTACTTTTTTCCCAATCTCCGCTAAAACCCGAGGATTCCATGCGTCGGCAACGACATTTTGAGTCGAGTCTTGGCCAGATAAATTGGTGGACATAACTTGCGCCAAATCAGCTTCAACAGTGAGTACTCGTTGCTGAAACTCTGAGAGCATTCGGCGCGACATCTCATCCAAAGCATTGGTCTGCAAACGATAATAACCGCCCACGCTCAAGCCCAAGACGATCAAAAATACGCCGATCAAGCCAGAGATAACAAACCTTGATGTCAGGTTTTTTTTACTCTCGTCTGCCGTACTATAAAGGGTTAGGTCATTCATTTTATCTGGGTAGATTTACAGTATTTGGCTGCAAACCTCGATTCTAGGCGTTATTCCAAAAAGAATAAAGGCGCAGGCCTCGCTATAACTACGAATAATCGTCGCCGCGGTAACCTAACGCGTCTCGAAAAACCGCTATCCACACTACTATCAATACCACGCCACCGACGGGCGTAATGGCGCCAAACACACCAATATTACTAATCGACAAGCTATATAGAGAAATGCTAAATATTAAAGTGCCTAGCGTTAGCGCGATCACCGCCACATGGCCAACTCTAAATTGCCCCGCACCAAACGCTAATAGCGCAAGCCCTTGATAGAAATGATATCGATTAGCAATTTCGAAAGTATCTTGCCGCTCATTGATCTCTAACAACGTTGCTAAGGCATGACTCCCGAATGCACCGATAACAACGGCGCTCATACATAATGTGATACCTAATAGAAGGCTCCAACGGTTAGCAGACATACTCTTAACCAGATCTTGTGAAAGAAACGCAAAAATTTAAATCGGACAACTGACACCGGTACCACCGATACCGCAATAGCCATTCGGATTCTTGGCTAGGTATTGCTGATGATATTGCTCGGCGTAATAGAACGTTGGCGCCATCATAACTTCGGTGGTAATGGCATTATGCTCGGCTGCACTTAAGGCAGATTGATAGAGATGTTTTACACGCTCAGCTTCGACCTTTTGAGCATCATTAGTACAGTAAATGCCTGAGCGATACTGCGTTCCTCGATCATTCCCTTGTCGCATACCTTGCGTTGGGTCATGCGATTCGAAAAATATGCTTAACAGATTGGTGACACTTACCTTTTGTGGATCAAATACAACAAGAACAACCTCGTTATGGCCCGTCAACCCAGTGCATACTTCTTCGTAGGTGGGATTCGGCGTAAGCCCTGCGGCGTACCCGACCGCCGTTGTATAAACGCCATCTATTTGCCAGTACTTCCTCTCAGCCCCCCAAAAACAACCCAAACCAAAATAGATAGTTTCCAAAACAGAATCATCAGCCCTAAATGGCGGTAATATTGGTCGGCCGTTAACAAAATGCACGTTTTCAAGCTGCATAGCCTGATCTCGACCCGGCAACGCACGATCTTGCGATGGAAGTGATAACTTATCTGATAGCACGGTCTTTAACTCCAAGCAGGTAATCTTAGTTGCTTAGAATAGTATCACTAGTCTGATTTTCAAGAACACACATTCATTAAGCTCGAACAAAAACACTCGAATAGAACAATCGTATGAAAAAACTCATTTTGATCACCGCACTTATTGGAATTGGCTTTGCGCTAAACAAACATGCCGATGCTGATAATCAATCAAGCGAGAAAAGCGTTGAAAAAACACCTAACAAAGTCAAAACAGCGCTATTTGCGGGAGGCTGTTTTTGGTGCATCGAATCTGATTTTGAAAAACTCGAAGGCGTAATACAAGTTGAATCTGGCTACACCGGAGGAGATGCAAGTACGGCTGACTATAAAACAGTAACCTACTCAGAAACTGGCCATTTTGAAGCCGTTGAAGTCACCTATGACCCGAGCAAAGTCAGCTATTCTGAGCTACTCGAGTATTTCTGGCGTCACATCGACCCAACCGACGATCGAGGCCAATTCTGCGATAAAGGCAGTTCCTACAAATCGGCCGTATTCTACGGTAACCAAGAAGAAAAGAACGTGGTTAACAAATCGTTAGCCAATCTAAAGAAAAATAAGCCGTTTGATGAAGATATAGTCACCACGATAACCGCCGCAAAGCCATTTTATCGAGCCGAAGAGTATCATCAGGATTACTACAAAAAGAACCCGGTCAAATACAGTTTCTACCGTCGAGGCTGCGGCCGAGATAAGCGAGTAAAACAACTGTGGGGAGATTTCTAATAGCTTCAGAAAACAGGCGATAGAGTCATTTAACGCCCCAGTTTAGCGGCACAGTCGATGCAATATAGGGCTGTTGGGTCGACCTCTAGGCGTTTAGGCGCAATGAACTCGTCACATTCGAGACATCGCCCATAGTCTCCCCGCTCAATTCTCAGAATCGCGACGTCGATCTCTTTGATTAACGCTTGTTGACGCTGTTTATTAGCTTGCGCCATTGCTTGGCTCTGCATAGCATCCATGCGCGATAAGCGCCCTATTCTATTTTGATCGAGCTCAACCGTTTGTGCCGCAGCATTGGCATGTTCAGCTGTTTCTGCCGTCTCGCTCCTTAATTTCGAGAGGCGCTCGCTAAAATAATTTAGATCTATGTCACCCGTCATTGAGGCTCTGAGAGCAATTGTGACCGCTGAAGCAGTGTTTCCATTGGTGACTCATCAAAGGCAGTATCAAGCTCGGTCAATGAATCCGCATGCTCGGTAGTCAACGAAGCGAAATCAAACAGATTACGGTCCATTAGGTGCGAGCCTGTTACGCGCGAGAGCGATTTAAAAACATTAACTACTCGGCCAGGCTGCTCAGTATCCCAATCAGCTAACATCTGCTTGATTTTCTTACGCTGAAGATTTTCTTGTGAGCCACATAAATTGCAAGGAATGATGGGAAAACCACGCAGTTGTGAAAAGCTCTCAAGATCCGTTTCACGGCAATATGCCAATGGCCTTATCACGATATTTTTTTTATCGTCGCTCACGAGCTTAGGCGGCATACTTTTCAAGCGCGCTCCATGAAACATATTCAAAAACAAAGTTTCAACCATATCGTCCAGATGGTGACCTAAAGCGATTTTGCTTGCGCCTAACTCACCCGCTGTACGATACAAAATCCCTCGTCGTAAACGGGAACATAGCGAACATGTTGTTTTTCCTGCAGGAATCTTGTCAGCAACAATACTGTAAGTATCTTCTTCGACAATACGATAATTGATATCGAGGCTATCTAAATAGTTGGGTAACACATGCTCGGGAAAACCAGGCTGCTTTTGATCAAGATTTACCGCGATCAATTCGAAATCGACTGGCGCGCGCTTTTGTAAAGCCTGCAAGATGTCGAGCATTGCATAGCTATCTTTACCGCCAGAAAGACACACCATTATACGGTCACCTTCTTCGATCATATTAAAATCGGCAATCGCCTCGCCAACCTGTCTCTGTAGGCGCTTAACGAGCTTATTTTGGTCGTACTCTAATTTTCGCTGATCTGCCATGACACTAATGTCTGCTTGCTGTGAGCGCGTATTCTACGCGATTGACGTATTTTTTTTAAGACAGCCTTGTAAATCAGTCTCTTTTAGCTAGTTTCACAACATTGTAATAGTGTCACAACGTTGTAATATACGCATTATGTAATGTGACAGCCTTAAATCTAACCTTCAAAGTGAAACTGCAGTGAGTGCACACATTCTAATCGTTGATGACGAAGCGGCAATCCGCGACATGGTTCGCATGGCTCTTGAACTCGAAGACTTTCAAGTGTCCGATGCCAGCAATGCGCATCAAGCGGCGAAAATTCTAGAACAGGAGGATATCGATTTGATCCTTCTGGATTGGATGATGCCTGGCATATCCGGGATTGATTTCGCCTCACGCATTCGTCGCGAGGGTAATAATCATATTGGTATTATTATGTTAACGGCCAAGGATGACGAAGGCGATCTGATTCGTGGTTTGGACGTTGGTGCCGATGATTACGTTAAAAAACCTTTTTCCACTAAGGAGTTAGTATCCAGAATCAATGCCGTACTAAGGCGCTTATCGGACACCCGATCTTCCGCTGATGTTGTTTCTGCAGGAAAAATAACCATAGACTCCGAGCAACATCGCGTATTGATTGACGGAGAAAACGTTGATTTCAGTCCAACAGAATTTCGTTTATTGCACTTTCTGCTCACTCACCCTGATCGAGTCTTTGCGAGGGATCAATTGCTAGACAATGTATGGGGTGATCAAGTCTATGTTGAAGATCGCACGGTTGACGTACACATTCGGCGCTTGAGAAAAGTTCTAGAGCCACATCAATGCGACACGTATATTAATACTGTACGCGGGGTTGGTTATCGCTTTTCTCTTCCCAGCGATTAGCTCCACATCAAACTAACTCACGCCAATTCCAGCGCATGCAACAAGACATTTGGAAGTTCACAGGCTTAATTCTTACGGCAGCGATCGTCGGCTACTCGATCGGGTTTATCTTACCCACTATCTTGTTGATGACCCTTGGCATTCTTGGATGGCAGATTTATCGTCTCCACTTATTGTATAAATGGGTGATCAATCCGCGTAAAGATCCAATGCCCGAGATGAGCGGTCAGTTCTACCTACTGCATCGTGAACTATCTCGCAAGAACGCGCAAAACCAGAAACGTAAACGCCAACTCAGTACTTTCCTTACACAGTTTCGGCGCGCAATAGGTGCACTGCCTGACGCTATTGTGTTAATCAGCAATACAGGGAAGATCGAGTGGGCAAACCCGAACGCCAAAGAGGTTCTTGGTATTCGCTGGCCTGAAGACTCGCAGGTGCGCTTTAGTGATCTCATTCGTTACCCCGAAGTCGAAGCTATTCTGAACAACGTCGAACCGCCTGAGTTGGGTGTGGTGGTTCGATCTTTGTCGAACAAAGATCAGACTATCAATTTCAAATGTGTGCGTTATACCAAAGACCAACGCATGGTAATCGCGCGTGATGTCAGTCGTTTGATAAAAGTTAACCAAATTCACACCGACTTTGTAGCCAATGTTTCTCATGAGCTTAAAACCCCACTTACAGTACTACGAGGGTATGTAGAAATATTGCAAGACGCTAAGAACTTGCCGGATAAGTTCGTTAAACCTCTTGCGCAAATGAACATTCAAAGCGTCAGAATGCAACTGATCGTGAGCGACCTACTCTACCTAGCAAAATTGGAAGACTCGAGCACTGAGAAAGACTTACAACCGGTGGACATTACCAGTGTTGTCAATACCATCTTAGAAGCCGTTCAACCATTGATAGAGGAAAAACGGCACAAGCTTGAGCTCGATGTTGACTACTCTCTCAAAATGCTAGGAGCACCGACTGAACTGCATAGCGCATTTTCAAATCTGATTACCAACGCCATTCATTACACGCCTGAGAATGGTCTAATCAAGTTACGCTGGAGAATGTCCGGCCAGCAAGCTGTTTTCTCAGTGAAAGACAACGGGCCCGGCATACCGGCCCAGCACCTAGACAGATTAACCCAGCGCTTCTACAGGGTAGACCCCGATCGATCCCGAGAAAGTGGTGGAACCGGCTTAGGCTTGGCAATAGTTAAACACGTATTACAACGCCACAAAGCGGAACTTGAAATAGACAGCACGGAGGGCGTGGGCAGCGAGTTTAAATGTGTGTTTCCGCGAGACAAACTGCTAAACAAATTACCAGAACATCTCAAGAGCTCAATTTAAGCTTAAAAACTCAAACCCAATCTAGCTGGCGCTAAAACAAACCAAGTACGATAAAATCTAGTGGCCGTTTGCGCACATCCCAGTGCTTAGCATTACTTTTATATAAGGCAGAATTCCACTTACATAGGATTTTCAAAACTCAACACCTAATTTGTTTGTGAATTTTTGCGTACTTAGCACTAACTAAGCCGTAGCGATCTCTCCAAGCAATTGATCGTCACTACAATGCGATTTCACCTAAGCGTGCGATTTGCACGCGGTAGCTCCCGACACTTCCATCACTGCTGGATACCTCGATAAAGCGATCACTGGAAACTGCGCTAGTAAACGTAGTGAATGCGTCGCGCCCAAACGTATCGTCGTTTTCAGCCAAGCCTCCATCAGCATTGTCTACAACGCTAAAGTTGCCTCCTGATTACATTAGCACCCTAACTTGAGGGTTAGTAAGTGTACCGGCACCACTATCCACGCCAGTTACAGCAACTTCGAGCGACTCGGCTGAATCAGTTCCCTTAATTCGATAGATATCCACATCGCTTGCAGAATCGATAACACCCCTTATGCTTTGAAAATGTTCGACTTCAATTGTACCCACATCTAACCGATTAGCCGCACGCTCAGCGACGCCACTAGAGATCGTGTCGCTGACGTTTCCTGACACAACGGGCACCTGCTCTCGGTAGTAAAACGTATTTTTAGCAAGAGCCACATGCGAGATCAAACTTTTCTCTTGACCTACCGCCGAAAGAGCATCCGGCTGGAAAATCGCCCCGGTTGATAACTCCACAATGTACGATTGCTCAAGGCGTGATAGATAGTCTAGTCTGTAAGGAGCAAGGTCTTTAGCTTGACTGACAAACGCCACTCGAGTGCCGTCGGGACTAATTGACGGTGCATAACTATCGCCACCAATAACCTCAAACCCACCTTCGGCTTGGTTGACTCTTTGTCGAGACGAAACCGCGAAACCGTTCAGGTTGATATTCGCAACGTAGATATCCTCCATATTATTGCTATCATTCGGGTCAATACTCTCGAGCGTCGAAAATGCAATACGAGAACCACTTGACGACATATCAAACGCACCTGTCAGACCAGAAACTGGGCTGGAAACAAGCAACACGTTACCAGTGTTCGTATCCATCAAGTAAATGTCTGGGGAATCACTCGGATTAGAAATTGATAGTTCTCCTGCGGTGAAATCAACGGTGCTTGAAAAAGCAACATAGCGGCCATTGTTAGATAGCCTTACCGTAGTCCCCACAGAACCACCAGCTGACCCGTTTAATAAACTTACCAAGCTTGTTGTTTTGGTACGTAGATCACGAACGTATACGTCATTTGAAGCATTTGTATCATTGACTGCCAGAGGTTCATTTGTGATAAACGCGACTTTATCTCCATTGCCGGAAATATCGATCACTTGCAAACTTTCGTTCGCTCGCGACCCAGGTGAACCGCCACGAGTTTCATTGCTCAACGGAATACCTGCGCCGGTGTTAGCCCCATTAACGGCGATATTTACTCTAGTAGGAGCGCTCGTCGGCCGCCCCATATCACGCACATATACATCACCATAGGTAAGTGTATTAGATTCACTTGCGGTTGATGGGCGCTCTTGAACATAAGCCACAAACCGGCCATCGTCGGAGATTGCCGGGCTAGCGGCTTCGACGTTGCTATTGGATTCAAGGTTAGCGGACTTTGGATCAGTCACTCGCGTGAGACTGCCTGTAAGCGTATTTAGAAAGAAGATATCGCGAGTAGCAAAATTATCTTTATTCTGAGCGCTGGGATCTGGGGTGAAATCAGTATCGCTATTATCCAAATTTTGTTGATCGACCCACACCACACATGTACCGCCCTCGCTTGACTTCGGGTCAGCGGATGTAAGGCTAGCATTGGAAAATCGATAAGGCGCCGGCACGAAAGTAAGATTGCCTGCTGGTGCACGCCCTGAACAAGGCAAGTCATCCTCGAGCAATACCATTAATACTCCGCCCAAGCTACCAGCCGTTCGCTCGCTTAACGCTTGCCCTTTCACAAGAGCTGGAAACGACACAACAATGCTGAGAAAAAACGCGAATACTCGCATAAGCCTACCCTACCCCTGTCTACTTTGTTGAAGACTGTCGGTCATTAAAGAAGGTTATCGCACGTCTGTGTGATGTTGTCCCCGGCAGCAACTCAAAACACCGCAAGCTTCTTATCCAAAATTGGCTTGCGATCATATCAACCCGGTTTTTTACAGAAGACGTATCTAAAATACTAGCCTAAAAGCAGAATCCAGAAAAGAAAGTAACTAGCGAAACCGAAAGCAGTTAAGCTACTAGGTTAAAGCGTTCTTCTATCTATCATTTCAATATTCGCCCGGCGTCAAGTTAGACATCGAGAAAATTCCAACTTAATCAGCCATTTGAAAACTCACTCGAATTTCAACTCCTTCCGTTAATACCGGTTCACCATTCTCAAACGCAGGCGCATATCGATACCCTTCTGCCGCTCTCAACGCCGCTTTCTTGAACCCACTATAGCCTTGACTAGATACAACTTTAGGGTTTCTAACGAACCCAGCTTCATCAACATCAAACACCAGATCAACCCAACCTTCTGAACCATTTTCCGCAGCGGTCCTTGGATAACTGGGCGTCGCTCTATAGATAGGTAGAAAATCTTGTTTACTCCTCTGCGGTGTCATCTTCCCTATCGCCAAACAATGCTGGGTCGCTGAATCTGTCTCGCCCAAATTTTCATAAGCGTCTATTAGAAAGGCATGAGCACTTAACTCTAACTGACCTGTCGGGCCTCCATTGGCTTTAAACGCTCGAATAGCGCTCAAAAACAAACTTACTGCCTGCTTATAATCACGGGTCACCAGTTCATATTTAGCTTTAGCAAACGCAGCCTTTCCATAAACTTCCGACTCCAGACCGGCTACACTCTCCAATACCTTTACACCTCGATTTAGATATTTCTCCCCCCCATACGTCATTGATTTTTGAGTGATCAAATTTCCAATCGTCGAATTTAATGATCCATATTCTACGGAATCTTCGCCGTATGTAGACCTAGCTATTTTTAACGCTCGCTTGAAATACCGCATTTCGGAGCCGCGCTTATAGGGCCGAATATTTACAACACCAACTTCCAGCAAAATATCTATTAACTCGGGAGACTTCTTTCCATAGATATTTTCGGCAATATTTAACGCCTCAGAAAGAAATTTTTTCGCCTCTTCAATTTTATATCGACGTGAATACAACAACCCCAAGTCTCTAGCCAGAACAACACGACTCGCATCATTCTCGTCAAAGATATCAACACCAAGTTGATAGCTTCGCAAAGCAAGAGGTAAAGCTCCAGACCAATCTTCGGCTGCCACCTGCTCCTTATACTGCTTATATATCTCATTAAAGGACATTTTCGCCGACGGTTCATCATCAGCGAAAACCTCGAAACAAGAACACAGATAAAAGGCAGTTAAAAACGCTAACCGTCTAACCATCCCCCTCACTCGCGATACAAAGCAGGACTTAATCATGCTTCTACTTCTATGGAAATCAATACGATTGATCATAAGCACTAATTTACACTCCGAATAAACCCGCCTTGCCCATCTGCACCTGCTTTTAACGCCTTAACATTATTGGCGATCACGTTGGTGATTAACTCCTTGAGTTTAGCCTCCACGGCGGACCACTCTTTATCCGTCATGGACTTGAATTTTTCTGGCTTGAAGCCTTTCATAATTAATAGCTGCGGATTCAATTTACCATATGGCCCTATAAATTTGTGGATAGGCTTGTAAGGATCAACTAGATAAGCGCTGTTAATCGATGGCAGAACGGCATGTAAAAAAGGTGGAAGCAAAACCAAGCCTCGAGAGTAAAACCCTGGATACTTGGCCCTAAACTCAGTGCAACCATAACTCCCGCATTCCATCGCCACCACATTCTCATGAGAAGTTAATGTGATCATAGCATCAACGTTGTAGTCGGCTTTAAGCTTCTCTAATTTCGCATTCTCAAGACTCCTAATTTTGTCAATATCAGATTCGCTCAGTGATCGCCCCTCAGACTTTTCGACAATATTACGAGCTTCATCAGAATCAGCTTGATTGACCTCAACCGCTATAAAACCATGTTCTTCTATAAGCCGCTTAGCTTCGGTTTTTGCATAAAGATTTAGTGCCCAATTCTGAGTCTCGTTCACTTTACTTATGTTGTTGAAAACGGTTGTACCATAGTGCGTATGACCAATTTGCTCGGAAAGCTCGATTTCGTAACCAATTTTTGCGCCTGTTGGTAAATCAAACGCTTCGGTATTTGGGTAACTAACACATGCTGATAGTGTTACGAGTAACCACAGGGAAAAACTAAATTGAATAACTGATTTCATTTACACACTCTTATTACATTTATTGGTTAACCTTCTAATTACTCGCATTGGTGAAGAAGGTTATCAGTGACTCTCACTCTCTATTACACCAACTAACAGGAACTAAAGATACGCCATTTGTTAACTAAACGACAGCGGTGATCAGTCCATTCCCCCACTATACGTGGCAACTATAGCCGTAACTTAGCAATCACATAAGCGTGATCACTTGGCTTATCGCTATCCTCGCCGGGCACAACGCCAATCAACTCGTTTCCATGAATAATCTCATACGACGCTCGGCCGGATTCATGCATCTGCTTCGACACAATACCGTGCATCAACACTTGTAGCTTGCCACGGTGGTTATAGTCGTAGCGCTCTACCGGAGGTAGGTCGAGCACTAGATTCGCTTTATCAGAACCAACCAACTCTCGCAAGGTACGGCTGTGCTCAGTGTCATTGAAATCACCGGTTATGTAATACGAAATACCTTTGTTGAATAAGCTTTCAGCTTCCTCGGCAACTACCAAAGCCTGTTCGATTCTAATCGCCTCCTTCGCATCAAAGCCTGGGTTCTCTGGTGCAAAAACGCTTTCCTGATGTCGCTTAGAAGCTAGGTGTACATTGATAATACCTAAACGGCCGCCAGATGCCTTTTCAATAAACTCACACACTAACGGCTTACGCGAGTCTTCAAAGCACGCGTCTTCTCTCCCGAGCACACGCACTAAATCGGTGTCTAAGGTTACGCGCGCAGGGTTATATAGATATCCGTTGCGGATATTACCGCCCGGCTGACCGCCATCGGCACCGAGCTCAGGCGGCACATCAACCCAGCGATAACGAATACCACTTAACTCTTCAATTGTTTCGATCAACAAGGAGTAAGTGACGCTGGCATCAACTACCTGGGTAAGCTCCGCGCCATCGTTGTCCTGTATTTCTTGAAGAGCGACAATGTCGGGTGAATTAGCTTGCAAAACCACCGCTTGCGCCAAAGTATGAAAACGCCCTTCCCCCCAATCGTCGTCAATATCCTGCCTCGGGTTGGTCACCAATGCTTCCGATTCGATGTGTGGGTCTAGATTAAAACAATTCAGCGTCATTATCGTAAGTGCCCCCTCTTCTGGCGTTAATGACGACTTGCTTAGGCTTATAAAATTTTCATCCAATTGAAAGGGGTCGCTAACCGACACTTGATACGAATCAACTCGATAATTCAGTGGGCCTGTGATAGCGCTTTTTAACTTTGAACCTAGGTTGAGTCTTGGCGCATGATTATAATTCGTAACCCGAAACCCAGGAAACCAACGGTGAGAATTTGCTAACTCTACAATGGCACCGCCTTGCTCGGTACGCAGTGCCGACTCATCAACGGATTCAGCGTCCAGCGCCAATACGTAATCTCCATAGCGGTTGCTTGGCGCTATAAACGTCTGACCTTGGTCGATTCTTACCAACATCCCTTCCAAGCTATTCAATAGCATAGCGAGTTCGTTATTATCTGCTGGCAGAAAGGCTTGAGTAAGCTCTATGGGCTTTATTTTAGGCCCCTCGGTCGACTTAACATGAACCTGGTCTAAATGAATCTGAGTTACAGGCTTTGCAGTGTCGTGCTTAATAAAATCCACAACTTCGCCGGTAACCTCTATTTCCGCCCCGCGTACAGGTGTCCAATCGGTGCTGTAAACAAACAACGCGTCGGAGCCCTTATGGTCCCACTCTTTGTCGGGAGTTTGTAAAAAAAAACCCTTTCTCAAGACTCCAGTAACTACACCAGTAGTGCTTACCTGTTGTCTAGAGTACGGCGAGATGAAGCCCTCTCCTTGAAGGGCTCGGATAGAAATAGTGGACACAATAAAACGTTTTCGGATTAGTTTATTATCTTCTAAGTATAACCAAAAATGGCCAATCGACGTTCGTCAATTGGCCATCTGGCTCACAGAGCAATTCTCTAATTACGATAATGTTTCTTTGATTTGATCAATCTCGATATGCCGCACATCTTGACCTTCGACCAAGTAGATAACATTTTCACAAATATTAATACAGTGATCGCCGATTCGCTCAAGCGAGCGCGCAGCCCACATAACGTCTAGAGAATCCGAAATATTATCGGAATCTTTCTTCATGCGGTTAACCAAACGCACAACAACTTTTGAGTATTCGTTATCTATTGCCTGATCGAGCCGCATATTCTTTACTGCAGACCGAGAGTCCATACGCGCATATGTGTTCAACGTCGAATGCAGTAACTCTTTAACATGTTCACCCAATGACAACAAACCCTTGAAAGATTTTGCAGAGGCATCGTTATCAAAAGCATGCCCAACCATATTAGCAACGCGTTCAGCTTCATCACCAATTCGTTCTAAATCTCTCACAGACTTTGAAGTTGCAATGATCAAACGAAGGTCGCCTGCTGCTGGTTGCCGCTTTGCCAAAATTTGCGTGCACTCTTCATCGATCTCCATTTCGAGCTTATTTACTTTGTCATCCAGTTTCTCAACATCAACAATTTGCTCACTACTACCTTCACGTAAAGCTTCTAACGTTTTATCGAGCTGAGCTTCAACTAAACCACCCATTTTAAGTACACGAGAGCGTATTTCATCTAGCTCTTCGTCGAACTGGCGAGAAATATGCCCGCCAACCATCATCTCTTCGTTCATAGTATTTCCTTTGCTAGCCATTAAGGCCTAGCCAATTCGCCCTGTAATATATTCTTCGGTAAGTTGATGTTCTGGGTTGGTAAACACCTGAGAGGTATCGTTAACCTCAATCAACTTGCCAAGGTGAAAATACGCCGTGCGCTGTGAAACGCGTGCGGCTTGCTGCATTGAGTGAGTAACAATACAAATCGTAAAGTTCTCGCTCAGTTCGTGAATTAGTTCCTCAACGGTCGCCGTGGCAATTGGGTCGAGCGCCGAACAAGGCTCATCCATCAAAATAACTTCAGGGTTCACTGCAATCGCACGCGCGATACATAGGCGCTGTTGCTGACCACCAGACAAGCCAGTTGCTGGCTCGTCTAAACGGTCACTCACTTCTTTCCAGAGGCCGCAGCGAATCAAGCTTTTCTCGACCAACTCATCGAGTTCAACTTTATTATCCGTTAAGCCGTGGATTCTTGCGCCATAAGCCACATTCTCATAAATTGATTTAGGAAATGGATTGGGTTTCTGAAAAACCATCCCAACACGCGCGCGAAGTTCGACTACATCAACACTTCGATCATAGATATTGTCATTCTCTAAGAGTAATTCACCCTCAATTCGACAAATATCAATGGTGTCATTCATCCGGTTTAAGCATCGCAAAAATGTCGATTTACCGCATCCGGATGGACCAATCATTGAGATAACTTGATTCTTGCCAATGTCTAAATTGACGTCGAAAATAGCTTGTTTATTTCCATAAAAGACATTGACGTCGCGGACACGCATTTTCGGGTCATCAAGCAAGGGTTGCCCGGTTGTTTCGTATGTTTCTTTCACTATTTCGGCCACTGAATGTTGTGCTGTGTTCATTTTATATACTACCCGTTTTCGTTAACTACGATGGTTAATAGCGCCTTAGACGGCCGTTACCACCGACGCTCTAGCCGCTTTCGCAGCCAAACCGCCAAACTGTTCATGCAAATAAGAAAAGTTAGTAGCACCATGATCGCCGCGGATGTTTTCTCAACAAACGCACGCTCTGGGCTATCCGACCACAAAAATATTTGCACAGGCAATACAGTAGCAGGGTCGGTGATTCCTGTTGGCGTGTCAACAATGAATGCCACCATCCCTATCATCAATAAGGGCGCGGTCTCTCCAAGCGCCTGAGCCATGCCAATAATAGTGCCTGTTAACATGCCAGGCATCGCCAATGGAAGCACATGATGTATTACCGTTTGCACTTTAGAAGCCCCCATACCGTATGCGGCCTCGCGAATTGAAGGAGGCACCGCCTTAATCGCAGCGCGGCTTGAGATAATAATAGTGGGCAAGGTCATAAGAGTTAGGACAAAGCCACCGACTAGCGGAACTGAACGCGGCATACCAAAGAAATTGATAAATACGGCCAAACCTAATAATCCAAAAATAACCGACGGTACCGCCGCCAGATTGTTTATGTTGACTTCGATAAAGTCGGTAATCTTATTCTTCGGAGCAAACTCTTCGAGGTAGATCGCCGTTGCCACAGCAATCGGAAATGACAACACTAAGGTGACTAACAAGGTCAGTATAGACCCCACCACAGCTCCTCTAATGCCCGCTAATTCTGGTTCCCTAGAGTCGGAATTGGAAAACAGGATAGAGTTAAATTTGCGTTCAACAGCGCCGGACTCCACTAAGTCATCAACTATTCCTTCTTGGAACTCGTTCAATCGGCTAACTTTGTCTTCGGCGCTGAGATTTTTACCATAGCTGTGCTTGTAGTAAGTATCAAAGTCGTCGTCTGCGATCATTGAAACGGTCGTGGTCTGCCCTATCAGTGATGGATCAGCGATCACCATATCGCGCAATATCAATGGCATATCGCTGGTGAACAGCGCATATAGCTGACGCTTCTGCCTACGATCACTTGCCTCAGGGTATTTAGCTCTTAATGATTTTTTAAAAAACGAACCAAAACTCGCTGCGCGAATCTCTTCTTCAGTACTCTGCGGGCTCAATCCAAGCGTATCAGCGTCGAAAGTGATCTCAACGTCCACATAGGTTTGAGTAAATGCGCTAGCCCCTTTACTGACAATATCGGTAAACAGGAATAATACGCAAGCGATACCAAAGCCGATTGAAATACGGCCGAACCATTGAAAGCGTTTTTCCGCCGCTTTGCGTTTCTTTAGCGTAGCCGCGCGACGCTCAGCCGCAACAACTCTAGCGTCAGACTCGGCAATAATTTGATCAGTCATATTGTTCTCTATATTTTTTAACAACCCGTAAAGCAATGACATTCAAAGCCAATGTAATAACAAAAAGAAAGAGGCCAAGCGCAAAAGCCGCAAGTGTTTTGGCAGAGTCAAATTCCTGATCACCAACCAGTAGGGTTACAATTTGAACGGTTACAGTAGTAACGGCTTCAAGTGGATTCACCGTCAAATTAGCAGCCAAACCGGCAGCCATAACCACAATCATAGTTTCGCCGATAGCACGTGAAGCGGCCAACAATACACCACCAACAATACCTGGTAATGCAGCTGGAAAAATTACTCTCTTGATCGTTTCTGATTGCGTAGCTCCGAGCCCGTATGAGCCATCACGCAAACTCTGAGGCACGGCATTAATTACATCATCGGATATAGATGAGACGAACGGAATAATCATAACACCCATGACAATTCCTGCTGCGAGCGCGCTTTCGGAAGACACCGCCAGATTGGCTAACCAGGCTATTTCGTTCTCAGCCCCCCAATCGCGAAGTGCATCACCGTATTGCCTAATCGCAGGCGCCACGGTCAAAGCCGCAAAAAAACCATACACAACAGTTGGAACCCCAGCCAAAATCTCCAACGCTGGCTTAACAAAGCCGCGAATACGCGCACTGGCATACTCCGACAAATAAATGGCTGACATTAAGCCAACTGGCACCGCAATCAACAACGCAATAAAAGATATCAGCAAGGTGCCCACGATTAGAGGGATAACGCCAAACGACCCAGAGGCACCAGTTTGATCTGCTCTTATGGCAATCTGAGGGCTCCAATGCGTGCCGAGCAAGAAATCAAAGAACGGTACCTTTTGGAAGAAACTAATCGACTCAAACAAAACTGAGAGGACAATGCCGAATGTCGAAAAAATAGCGATACTTGAACACACAAAAAGCGTTACATTAAACACTTTTTCCACAGAATAACGTGCATTATTCTGTGGCCGAACCGCGCGATATCCTAGTAGCCCGCCGATCAATAACACAAAGATCGCCAATACCGGCATAACTTTAGCACTGATCGTGTTTAAGCTTATTAAGCGCTGCACAGCGGGCACATACTCTTGACCCAGCGCATCAACCGAACCAATACCTGAAGCTACGTTTTTAACCTGACTCATCACTAAGCCTAGGCTTTCCTCGCTGAGCTGCTTGACCTCATCAGGAAGCGAACTCTTTACCAAAGAAGAGATAACCGCCCCATCCAATACTGACCATAAAACAACCAACACCATCGCTGGTACAAACGCCCAAATACCAACCATACTGGCGTAGTAATTCGGTAATGTCGCTAAATTACGCACACCGCCTAGCGGCTTAGCGATTTGCTGAGACCTTGTGTAGCCTAGAAAATAGGCACAAGCTGACCCAGCAACAATAATTATTAAAAGAGTAGAAAGGTTCATGTTAATAATATTTACCCAACAATTGATAGTAACCCGATAATCAGTTCAACAAATTGTATAAAAGCCACTTTACAGATTCGTGTCAGCGGCAAAAAACTAAGCCTGCAATAATACCTGAAACTAACACAAGAATTTGCTGAAAAAATGGCGGGTGAGTTATACAACTCACCCGCCACAGAGAATATCGTTTGCTAGCCGAATCTTATCGGCGGCTAACAGCGCCTATTCAAGAGAAGGATTTATATCTCACAAACTAGCCAAACTTACAGCGCTAGATTGTTAAGTGCTTTTGCACCAGAAGACATCTCTTCGTACTGCTCGTCGCCTAGCGGAATCAAACCCTTATCGATAAGGTAGCCATCTGGGCCGATTGTGTCTTCTGAAACAAACATGTTCAGATATTCTTCAATACCAGGAACAGTGCCAATGTGTGCTTTCTTAACATAAAAATACAGTGGTCGGCTCACCTTATATTCACCAGTGGAGATCGCTTCGAAAGTAGGCGCGTTGCCATCAATGACAGAACCTTGAACTTTATCTGAGTTCTGATCCAGGAAACTGAAACCGAAAATACCCAAGGCGTTTGGATTAGCAACCAATTTATTAACAATCAGATTGTCGTTCTCACCCGCTTCAATGTAAGCGCCATCTTCACGAACTGAGCGGCCGATGATTTTAACAACATCTTTGCCCTTGGCTTTTTCGCCTTTCTTTTTGACCGCGGCGGTCCAAGCAGCTTCAACACCTAGCTTTGCAACCATGGCTTCGATCTCGCCTTTTTGATCAGCTTTCATTTTGCGGAGCTTGGCGATGTCTTCTACCTGTCTAGCACCACCCTCAAGAGCCAACTCAGCAAACGCGTCACGCGTGCCCGATGTTGGTGGAGGGCCTAACACTTCAATTTTGGTCGCTGGCAAGGCAGCGTTAACGTCTTTCCAAGTTTTGTTAGGATTCTCGATCAATTTGCCATCTGGGCCTGGTACTAATTTAGCCAAAGCCATGTAAATGTCTTTGCGCGTTAGCTCCATTGGCGCAGCACCTTTCGCGTTTGCCAAAACGATGCCGTCATAACCAATCAAGACTTCAACGATTTCCTTCACACCATTTTTCTGGCATTGTTCGAACTCGCTCGATTTAATACGGCGCGAAGCATTAGTAACGTCAGGAGTCGCAACACCAACGCCTTTACAAAACAACTTTAACCCGCCGCCGGAACCGGTTGATTCCACTTTCGGTGAGTTGAATTTTGTTGATTTACCAAAACGCTCGGCTACAACCGTCGCAAATGGATATACAGTTGATGAGCCAACGACACTGATCGAATCACGCGCCGCCGCTGTTGAAATATTAAAAGTCGCCGCAGCCGCAATAAGACCAAGAGCTAGATTTTTCACAGTTCTTCTCCTTTCCAGAAGGTTTGGGGGTTTATCTAAAAACTGTGGCCATCCTAATGATTCCTTGTGACAGTATTATTACAGTGTTACGGTGAGACGTAGCAGCTTCCTACTTAATCATAAATCCTTGTTTTTTAAGGTAACTTTCCATAAATGGACGTTTTTGATTCTGCACCTGCTTTGCCATTTGTTCACTCCACGTGAAACTTAGTTTCCCCTTTGTGCGCTTAATGTAATATTCCTTAACATTTGTATCGTATTGATCCAATAATTCCTTGTGAACTTGAGGGCTTAAGTAGCGGTCTTGATGCAAGACAGATGCGACAGGCAGTCTTGGTTTCGTATCCGGGTTTTGATCTGGATACCCTAAACAAAGGCCAAACACTGGATACACCAGTTCAGGTAACTCTAATAGCTCAGTGACTCGATCTGGGGCGTTACGAATACCACCAATATAACAACAACCTAGGCCCAACGACTCCGCCGCAATAACAACGTTTTGAGCAAACAATGCGACATCAACAGTTGCAGCAGTGAATTGCTCTACCCATGAGTAATCCGCATGATTATCAGAAGCTGCCTCCACCCGGTTACGATTACGATGGAGGTCGGCGCAAAAAACTAAGAATTCGGCGGCAGTTTCAATATAAGGCTGGCCACCAGCAAGTTCAGCGAACGCGCTTCTTTGCTTAGCTTGGCGTACTCGCACAACCGACACGGCTTGGATGTAAGACGATGTTGAAGCAGCTTGCCCAGCTTCCACAATACTCTGAAGCATCGCGTCGCCAATAGGCTCGGTGGTGAATTTTCTTATCGATCGATGATTTCTAAGAAGTTGCAATACGTCTGTCATTGGACTATCTAATATTTCTGAAAATTAAAAACGGGTTATGAAGACTTTTCTTCGTCAACTTTTGATTCTTGCACCAAAACGAAAGGCGCAACGACCACACTCCATAATTCAGCGCTCGTAGCAAACCAAGCTCTCGCCTTATCATTGGATGGCGGAGCAATGCTTCCAGAGGTAATGTAAGGCTCAAGCTTATTCGAATCATCTTCAGCAAACCAAACAGCAACTTGAACCAAATCTAAGTCTTCATCAATTTGTAATACCGAACCCTGCGCGAAAAACCGTTGCAACTCCGACCACGCTATTTTAGCAGTCTCGCTATGCAGCTTAGCTTTTAACTCTGTGTCGATTTCCTGCTCCATTAACTTTCTACCTTCGCTAGCCGCACTCGTAAAATTAAAATTCACTTGATAGTACTAAATACAATAAAATAAAGCCCCACCGATTACTCGATGGAGCTCTATTCATAAAACTATGCAGCCGATTTATTCGTTAGCTGCTTTCTCAGCTTCCTCGACAACTTCTTCTGCGCTTTCAGCGGCACTGTCGACAGCACCTTCAACCGCATCAGCCGCGTCACTAGCCATTTCAGCCGCGCCATCTACCGCGTCGCTTGCCATTTCAGAAGCACCGTCAGCAACATCGCTCGCAGCATCCGAGATCGCTTCACCAGCATCGCTCGCCATTTCAGCCGCACCATCTACCGCATCGCTTGCCATTTCAGAAGCGCCATCAGCAACATCACTCGCTGTCTCTGAGATCGCTTCACCTGCATCACTGGCCATTTCAGCTGCGCCATCTACCGCGTCACCTGCGGCATCAACAACGGCATCACCAGCATCCTTAGCCATATCGCCCGCTGCGTCTACCGCGTCACCAGCGGCATCCATTGCTGAGTCAGCGCCATCAGCAACCGCATCAGTCGCAGAATCAACGGCGTTGGCTGTCGCATCAACTGCATCAGACGCCGCTTCTTTAGTAGCATCAATAGCATTACTAATAGCTGAATCCTCTTTTTGGTTATCACAAGCAGCTACGCTTAAAGCAATTGCTATAGCAATCGCGGATTTGTTCAGTAGTTTCATGGTGTCTCCTGACCTGTATTAAGGGTTTATCAGATATTATTGTTAGTCATGGCAACCAATTTCTGGGCCAATTATTTTGTCTAGTTTGTATTCTGGAAGAAATCAAAATTAAGCCAGAATAGCAATAATGCCACAATCGGCACCGACGACATTATACCTCAGCGCAACATCTATACCAGACTCTTTGGTTTAGAGTTCATTTTGTCCAAAATCACGCATTATTTATTTATGGCCATCTTATTGATTAACAGTCGACTTTGTAGTAAAAATGCGTGCTGAAAAAATTTTGCACACTCTAGAATTAACCGCCTTCCATGACAAGACATTTTTAACAGGGCAAAAGCTGAGAAGTAATATCCACACTTCAATGCTTACTCAAGGCCCACCATGTCACTTAACCGAGACAATGAACCATGGCCACAAAGAAAAAAATCACTAAAAAGACAACAAAAACAGCGGCTAAGAAGACTAGCGATGCTGCTAAAGTGGTCAAGGCCAAGACGAAAGTCACCAAGAAGTCGGCGAAGAAAACAACCTCTGCAAGTAAACCTAGTAAGAAGAAATCAAGTAGTAAAAAAGTGACTATAAAGAATAACAAAGCCGCCTCAGCGGCACATGATAACGACAATTTGATTCACGGTATCGAGCCCTACAAAGAGAAAGCCCGTGAAAAATATATGAACCCAAAGCAGGTTGAGCATTTTCGTAATATTCTTCTGGCATGGAAAACTAACCTTCTTGATGAGGTTTCTCGCACCATCAATTTAATGCAGGATGAAAATATCAATCACCCGGATCCAAATGACCGGGCTAGCCAAGAAACCGATATGTCTTTGGAATTGCGCAATCGAGATCGAGAACGTAAGTTACTTAAGAAAATTGATCAAACAATTTTACGAGTTGACAACCAGGATTACGGCTGGTGTGACCGCTGCGGTATTGAGATTGGTATTCGACGGCTCGAGGCCCGCCCTACAGCGGAGCTGTGTGTGGATTGCAAAACACTTAGTGAAATCAAAGAACGACAAATGATCTAAGATATCATGCATCTAATGACAAATAAAAAGCCCGCAAAAACTGCGGGCTTTTTATTTTTCCAACGTTATCTCGTTTTAACTAACTGGTCAATGACGCGCCAGGCGCAGGCGCAACTGGCTCTGCAATATGCTCAACATATGCGCCTTCCAGCAACTCCCTTACCCATTGTTGAAATTCTCGTTCAGCGCGTTGACGACGCAGTATATTTTCCGCTCTAGCTCGAATCAACTGATCCGTAATGTTCTTCTTACGTCGGTCTTCGACGACTAATATGTGAACACCGAACTGAGTTTCAACCGGTTGACTCACTTCCCCTAATGGCAACTTTTCGAACGCTTGTTCAAACTGTGGCACCATGTCACCAGGCGACACCCAATCTAAACTTCCGCCGTTTGCAGCTGATACCGAGTCATCGGAATAGATACGTGCAATGCTTTCGAAATCTTCACCATCAAGGATTCGCTGACGCAATTTAAATAATTTCTTCACTGCCTGAGAACGAGCAACCCTTGATTCAGCACTGATTAAAATATGTCGAACGTTACTTTGAATAATCTCTGTTCTGTCTCCTTTCAAGTCCAACAGTTTCAAAATATGCAAACCGTTTGGGCTCTTCAAAACTGGCGTCACATCACCGACCTGCAGTTGTTTCACCGCCTCACGATAGACGTCAGGTAGTTGCGCCGCGCGCCGCCAACCGATCACACCACCTTCCTGCGCATCTGTCGCCTCAGAATACGTTAAAACCGCCTGCTGAAAACTCATGCCTTCCTCAATTTCATTACGTACACGCTGCGCAAGGGCCTCATTTAAATCTGGGTCCTTAATTAGAACATGAGCAATTTGATATTCGGATGTGTCTTCATCCAGATTGTTGGCTTCGATAAAACCATCTATCTCATAATCAGGAACGACTACGCGGGTACGCGCATAGTAATCAGTAAATCGCGATATCGTCATCGAATCTCGAATTGATTCCCTAAATAATCTAAACGGTTGTCCCGACTCCTCAAGCTGAGCCTTTAACTGCTCCAAATTAGCATTCTGCTGACTCGCAAAGCGCTCCATCGTGCCATCTACTTCTTGGTCACTTATTGTAATTCCACGTCGGTTAGCTTCCTGAACCTGCATGCGATCCCTAACCATACTCTCAAGCAATTGCTTATTCAGGTCGTCTGGCAAGGCGCGATCCCCAGACTTAAACTCTTCCATAACCGTAGCTAAGCGGTAATCAAATTCTGATTGAGTAATAACGTCTTCATTGACAATCACCAATACTCTATCGACTACCGCCATGGCTGTATTGACTGCCAGCATAAAGGCAAGTAGAGCGCTTATTGCTATTTTATTACTAATACTGTTCACTGATTATTCCTGACACACAGTCATTATTTAAGTGAGCGGACTAAAGCCCAGTCCTAACCCGACCAAGTGAGGTCAATTCAAGTTCGATAAAATACGCGGTTCTCTTATCTTCGATATCGCGATTATTAATTCGATTGCTACCAATAAACCGAAGCTTCCAGCAGCAGGCGTTGTACTCCAAACCTAGCGTTGTGCTTAGGCTTTCAGAGTCTTCCAAAGAATATCTTTCTGAGCCAAAAAACTGCCAGCGATCAGAGATTGGCCAGTTGGCCGACACAGTGAGCTGATCAACTGACCGAGTACTCCCCTTAGACAAGTAGTAACCAACCTGAACATTTTTACGAGAGTCATCCTTAGGCTGATACCCAACTGAAAAGCGCGCGCTTCTGATCTCACTTTCGTCGTGATCATATTGCAGGAAGCTGTAGGTAGTCCAAGGCCCTTTCGATTCGGTGCGCATCTCAGCCAACAAGTCACCTAAACCACTTTCTATAACTGGAGAGTTAGGCCGTAGACCTTGCTCTAAATCATCCAAAAGCACCAATTGGCCGATACTGGCTTTTAAGCGCTGGTCACCAGTTTCATTATCGATAATACGCGACGTTACGCCAATCGTAACTTGATTGGTGTCTCCTATTCGGTCTCCACCGTAAAACCGGTTAGGTCTAAAAATACTACTGAAATTATTGAGCGAAACTTGGCTCGTATCAAAGACCGGCACATCATCCTGATCTTCCTCAGGAACATAGACATAGTAAGCACGCGGCTCCAACGTTTGCAGCGCTGCATCACCAAACCAACTTGTGTTTTTCTCAAAAACCACACCACTGTCAACACTGAAAATCGGCACCGTAAATGACGGGTTCTCTTCGTCTCCTTCAGCTACATTATTCAAACTATAACTGCGCGAATGCAGCGATACTTTCGGTGTTACATAACCCCATAAATTTTCAAAAGGCAACTCAACATAGGGGTCTAACGCCGTTCGAGTACCTTCAACTCGAGTGCTCGAGTTAAAATTCGTATAGCTGGCGTTAAGGCCATAACGCAGGCCATATGGACCATCAGGCAGATTCGTACCGAAGGTCAATGAAGGCAGGCGCTCGTAAGGCTGGCTAGCAGCACTAATAGCATCATCAATGATCTGGTATTCATTCGCTCGAGCATTGATACGAAAATAATCGTGTGAATAATTTAGCTGAACATCGCGAGGTACGTAGGTCGCTGAGAAATACCGAACTTCGTTGCGAAGGTCGTCAAAATAGTCGATATCGGATACGTCATTGTAGTTAATACTACCTGACAAGTTATCGGTAAACTGTTGAAAATGCTGAATAGTCAACAAATTTCGATCATCGTCGATTGGGGCATCTGGCGTTCCGGCCAGTATATTGTCATTGAGCTGCTCTTCACGATAAAGATCATCACCAAACAACTGTTCGCCATAAATATAAGTCGACGAATTTTGAGTTCTTAAGCGATACTCAGCTCCCAACTGAAAACCACGATCAGTATAGTAGCGAGGTGTAAAAGTGGCATCTTGATTTTTTGCGATATTCCAATACCAAGGGAACTCAAAGATATTGCCGGAATCTTCATCCGAACCAAAGCCCGGCGTTAAAAAGCCCGTTTTACGTTCATCGTTAAGTGGAAACGATAAATAAGGTGCGTAAAAAATCGGAACTCCTTTAAAACGTATAGTCGCGCCACGCGCCTTTCCCACACCGCCAGTTCGATCTAACTCTAGCCCCCGAGCACTAATCATGACGCTGTCATCGCCCTCGGTGCACGTAGTGTACTTAGCGTTTTCCAAACGCAATAAACCTTCGCCTTCCAAATTAACTCGGTCGGCCGACCCGCGCGACTCGATAAATGCCGTATCGACATTGCCTTCGGTTTCAAGGCCGCTAGAAAGCTTGAACTGAGTATTCGTTAAAGCCCCGATTTGAGTGGGGACATGCACATCAATCGAATCACTCGAGAGGTAATCCCCTTTCTCGGAGATCATTTCGACACTGCCTTCAGCAACTACTCGCTCCGATTCACGGTAATATTTCAACGTATCCGCTACGATCGTTTGGCGCCCCTGCCTTACCTCAGCATCGCCCGTAAGGGTAACGAGATCTTCGCCTTGTGCTTCAACATCATCGGCCTCTAACGAAATGGGGTATTTACCCTCAGCGTTTTTCGCTAATGTTGGCGTTTGATATTTCAGCTCAAAAGGCTTACAGACACAGTCGACACCTTTACAAGCAGCCGATGCTGTATTGGTCATCGAAACCGAGGCCAACGCTCCAATCACTATGGCTTTGGGTAAGGTTAGTAACCTACGCGAGATTGGCGCAACCGGTTCTAATGCATTGATCTTGCTTACTTTCTGCATGTTCGAGCTGTTTACATCGAGCCGATGAGTCATAAAGGCAATCCTACTTTGGTTAAGTTGCAGCGTAATAAAATCTGCAACGCTTTGAATTCGTTATTGTTATACCAACCCAGAATGCCAACGAGAAGCTTATCGTTATAAACGCAGACTCGCTCACTTCAGATTGACGTTTTCTGTATACTTGCAGGCTCGTATTATAGAGCAATAAGCAGCTTACTGCTAAGCTACGATTAAGACCTTTTAATCTATTCTCTATTTTGACTAATCACCAGTAGCATCAGCTCAACTAAAATCAGCATCACAGCCTGAAATACTCATTTTGGACACGCGATTATCACAAATTCGAGCTTGGCTAGAATCCGATTTAGGGCTAGAGCTCAGCGACTTACAACCCGCATCGGAAGACGCAAGTTTCAGGCGCTACTTTCGAGCCACCACGCCGACGCAATCATACATTGTTATGGACGCGCCTCCAGAACGTGAAAACACAGAGCCATTTATCGCAGGTGCCAAAGCTCTGGCTGAGCAGCAGGTCCACGCGCCAGTTATTTATCATCAGCAAATAGAACATGGCTTCCTATTGTTGGAAGACCTAGGCAGCCGTGTATACCTAGCCGAGCTCGCCCAAGCATCAGAGCATTTGTATACTCAAGCAATAGGCGCACTGATTAAGATACAAAAAGGCACTCATGAACAAGCAGGTTTAGAGCTGCCAAGGTACTCGGAGTCATTACTAAACGATGAAATGGAGTTGTTTGCTAGCTATTTTCTTAGCAAACACTTATGCGTGCAACCTGCCGGGAATGCGCAAAAAATTTGGAACGAAACTAAGCAGTTTCTATGTCACGCTAGTTTGTCTCAACCGCAGGTATGGGTGCACAGAGATTATCATTCGCGAAATCTTATGATTACCGAACAAAACTCTCCTGGGGTCATTGATTTTCAAGATATGGTAATCGGCCCGATTGCTTATGACCTCGCTTCACTATTCAAAGATTGCTATATCGAATGGCCGCGCAGTCAACAACACGTTTGGTTAAGAGAGTATTACGAATCATTAGATACAGATCTCACCAGCAACACGTTTTCTCTGCAAGATTTAATTCGTTGGGTAGACCTTACCGGCTTGCAGCGGCACCTAAAAGTATTAGGTATATTTTGCCGCTTGAATTACAGGGATGGTAAAGACCAATATATGAACGATCTGCCGCTGGTCGCAAAATACGTGTTAGAAGTATTACCTCTCTACTCTGAACTGCGCTCGTTTGAAGAACAGTTCGCGCCCCACATTCGCAAAATACGATGACGCCCGCACAAACCACCGCTGTTTTGCTTGCCGCCGGGCACGGCAAGCGCATGCTGCCACTAACAAAACACACACCCAAACCTTTGTTAAAAGTTGGAGAGCATGCGCTAATCGAACACCACCTCATTCGATTAGCGGACCAAGGGTTTCAAAAAGTTGTGATAAATGTCGCTCATTTGAGTAAACAAATCACCCAAACTTTAGGGTCCGGCGAACGTTTTGGCTTGGACATTGCATACTCAGATGAATCGAATTCTGGCGCGCTGGAAACCGCCGGTGGCTTGAAACAAGCTCTGCCGCTGATCCACAGCGACCCATTTCTAGCCATCAACGCGGATATTTGGACTGATTTCAATTTTCGTTCGTTATTAAGACCTTTGAGCGGCCAAGGCCGTTTGGTCATGGTAGAAAACCCGGCACATAACGCAGAGGGAGACTTTCACATTGAAGAAAATGGCTGCCTTATCGGTAAGTCGAGTCCAGAACTCGCTAGCTCAACCGAACCAAGCCGAACCTTTAGCGGCATCGCTTTGTACCGAAAAGAAATGTTCGATGCGCTCGCACCTGGTGTTCAGGCTCTCGCTCCACTCTTTCGCGCCTTAATCAAACATCGCCAATTGGAAGGAATAGCCTACGATGGCGAGTGGACTGATGTTGGTACGCCTGAGCGGCTAAAAGATTTAAATAAGCGCTACAAAGTTGGTGAGTAACCGTTCACGTACATCATCGATTTGAACACTGGCTTTGTGGTGCTCCACTAACTGGGTCACTTTCAAGCCCTGATAACCACACGGGTCAATATTATCAAATGGCTGCAAATTCATATCAATATTGAAACTCAAGCCGTGGTAACTCGTGCCTCGACGAATACGCAACCCTAGCGCAGCTATTTTTGCCCCTCCTACGTATACACCCGGCGCGTCAGCACG
>CALKRK010000010.1 GCA_937989675.1 uncultured Arenicella sp.
TTTACCCCGTGAAGATCAAAACCATCAACTCGCGCGAATATAATTTGGCGGTTCATGGTCAATGGCTCGCGAATCGATATGAGTTCGGCTGCTCTCTTGAGTTTGCCGCCTAGTGGAGTGGCCGGAAATTGCACTTTTAGCGGCTTAACTTGTTGCAATAGAGTTTGAAGTTTTAAATTCAGTTCCAGCCCCTGAGATAGTAGATCGCCAGCGTGTTGAAGGAACAGATTTTGTTCATCACGGGCTAACTCGATTACCTTATTTAACGCGTTACGCCGTGCTGTTGCTGGCGGTCGGCCAAACGGCCCGCCGAACCTGTAATCCGGTATGGTGGGGACACCGCCTGGTATGAGATCATAAAATTGTGCCGCTGAATGCGATAAAAACAAATCGTAACCTGAGTTAGCGGAAATATTGATTGGCAGCTCGGCCCGGTTTAAAAATTCATTGGCAATACGGCCGCCGACACCATCTTGCGTTGTAGACTCTGAATTATCGTGATCGCCTTTCCAATAGGCTCTTCCTTCAGCGTGGCTAGCAATGCCTGATGGTAATACAGCCGAGCCGTTAGCGTAGTCAGCCTTGGAGATGGTTTGAATTAGGGGCCCAGCATTGGCAATTACTGATGCTTCACCATTATTAAACAAATCGCTCATGGCTGACATGCTGGGGTGCAAGCCGAAGCTGTTCACGCCTAAACCTTTTGGAGAAATAGCTTGTAGGTCTGCGCGATCAAAGGCGAAGCCTTGACGAGATTTCACGTAAGCCGCGTGCTCTGTTGTTGTGTTTGGTATGAGCATATTAAAAGAGTCATTACCACCATCTAAGAAGACACACACCAGCGTTTTAAAGTCGCTTGGAGTTACGATTGCGTGAGCAGGGTTAGTAATTCCAGATAGCGCACTCATACCAAGTGCTGACGCAGTACCAGTTTTTAAAAATTGTCTTCGATTCATTTTCAATATCTCCTAACGTTGCACGGAAGAGTAGGGCGACAACATAATCAAATACAGAATATCGTTGACTACATGGCGTTTTGACTGTGGGATATAACCGGTATTTTGGCCATACAAATTGAGTAGCTCAGTTCGCATCTCGCTTGGCATTGTTCCTGCGAGTAACATTAGATCTAAGCGATCAATCAATTCCTCTGGGCGCAAAAGATTATCCGGAACGAAGGGAAGCAGGCTTAGCGTATCAATTGGCAGATAAATTGAGCCTGGTTCTAGTTCGTGATGAGCGAAAAATGAGAAGTCTGTGAAAGCGCTACCCATGCTTATAACACTAGCGATATCAAGTAATTGAGACTCAGGGGATAACAAGCCATTTTGAGCTAATTTCCCTGACGGCGAATGATCTGGTCTGTAGAAGTTAAACACCGAGCGCGCTTGCAATGGGAATTGTTTGAGGAAAATCAAATTACGATGTGACGGGCCTGCAAATTCTCCATGAAATAAAAAGCCAACGGCGCGCCACAGCGCAGTCGCTTTAAGAATCGGTTCCTTCATCTTGCCGAAGGTCACGGGGTTAGTGATATGCCCCTTGCGAGCCTCGACATCGAGTAGGATTGCCTTAATGACAGCACCAAGATCACCACGAACGTTTTTACCATTGTCGTTAAACACAGATGCTATTCGGCGCACATAGGCCGGTGACGGGTTACTGGTAACAAAGCGTTGAATAAGCTGCTTACTAATAAATGGGCCCACATTAGGATGGTTGAAAATATTGTCCAGTGCGTCTTCTAAATCTTTTTCCGCGCTTTGATTAGCGGGCAAGTTTTGCTTTGCGCCTGGAAAAGCTAACAATCGTTTGCTGCCTTGATCATGATACATTTGAAAAGCCAGCATCGGGGCTGGGTCAAATCGTGGTCCGCCTGGCAGTTGAAATGTTGCTCGAGAGACATAATTGAAATGCCAGCCTGTGAATACCTTTGCAAACTCTTCAATTTCGCTTTGGCTATAGGTAGGTATCGTCTTTCCATTTTTGTCGAGTTTCGCAGTGCCATCAAGTTTTAGCTGCACCAAGCCAATGCTGAATAGTTGTAGAACTTCGCGGGCAAAATTTTCATCCGGCCGCAGAATATTTAAGTTTTCATTAGCTCTTTGATTGCCAGCCATTCCTAAGAAAGCGCCCATCGAGCCACTTAAGGTTACCTTCTCTAAGAGATCACGGTAATTAACAAACGCATTATCAACTAATAAGTCATAATAATGCGTTGCGGCGGTATGGTAAGCCTGATCGTTAATAACAAATATCTGACTTAGCGCGAAAGCCATTCGTTGTCTGAGTTGATCGGGCGCATCCATGGCAATACTATTCCAAACAGCGTGGCGCTTTGTTGATGTTTTAACCACACGATTTCTATCAAAGAACCCCAAACGTATGCCCGTATCCATATGCATTGTTGCAGGGAGTGACAATTGCTGATCTATCCATGCTTCATATGAGCTATTGCTTAGCGATACGATTTCATCGTAAGTTGGCCCATAGCTTGCTTGAATTAAGAACCTTGCCGCTTCCTCTAATTCTATTTTTTCCCTACCACTATCCTCAAGCAATAGATTAATAACTGGCACTAAGGTGGCTGTCTTGGTAGGGCTTTGTGCGCTCGCAACAGGCATGAATGAGAAGGTAAAGGCCATGGTAGCGAAGGTTACAATCATTTTTTTTGTGTTTATCAACATATATACCTAGCACTCAGCAGTAGCTTGTTTTAATGGCTTATTTCGCCGGATACTTAACTCGCAACAGTCTAATACATCAATCGAGGAGAACCAGGTTTAAACCGTGGCTAACTCTGAACATCAGATGTATAAAAAATGCTCAAATAATGCATGTACTATTACGCACATGTTCTGGCACATAGGTGATAAATAGATCTCTTCAAATGCATGAGCACGCACTCAATCTTAGGCGTTTGCTACTTAGCTTGATCTTGTTTGCGTGTTAGGCTTCCATTTTTTCCTATGAGAGCAATTTGAGTTTTATACGATGATGGATTCAGCTACAAAATTGAGATTTTTACCGGCATCTGAGCGTGGATAAATTAACCGCTTTAAATGTTTTTGCAGAGGTCGCTGAGCGTGGAAGCTTCACCGATGCAGGGAAAAGCCTTGGGCTCACCCGCAGTATGGTAAGCCGGTACGTCAATGACCTTGAAGAATGGTTGGGTACTCGTTTGTTACAGCGCAGCACTCGCAAACTGTCACTAACACAGGCCGGAGAAGACTGTCTAATTCGAGCTAGAGAGTTGGTTGATCTTAGTGCTGTGTTGCGCGAAGAGGTAGGTGGGCAAAGTAAAAACCCACACGGCACTCTCAGGCTAACCTGTGCTATTTCGTTTGGAAACAACGTGCTGGTTCCACTGATTAGTGAATTTATGGAAAAGCATGAGAACGTAGGCGTTGAACTAGTGCTTACCGATCGTTCTAGCAACTTAGTTAGCGAGGGTATTGACTTGGCCATAACCATGACCAACGATTTAGACCCAGGTTGCATTGCCCATCCTTTGTCTGCTTGTCATTCTGTAGTGGCGGCCAGCCCTGAGTATCTTCGCAAACACGGCCCGATCAATGAACTGTCGGAGCTAGAGCATCACAACTGCCTTAGGCACGCTCACTATGGAACTCATTCCTGGAGTTTTGAACAAGGCGGCGAGACAACAAATATTGCTGTGAGTGGCAAGTTTGTCGCCAATGATGCCTTAGCTATTGGAAACGCCGCATTGCAAGGTATGGGGGTTGCATTATTGCCGTCATACGTTGCTAAACCTCTCATTGCAGCCGGTAAGCTCGATATCGTTTGTGGAGATTACTCAGCAGCCCCAATAGGCATTTACGGCGTTTACCGATCAAGGTTACATATCCCCGCAACACTAAAACAGCTTTTAAGTTTTCTTAGAGAACGATTGGGCGCCAACGTTTAAGCTCAGACTGTTTTGTTGCTAATTTTATTCTCTACGACCAAATCGTGAAAACTTTGTCAGGGATTATCTCGGCGGTCATCTGCCTACCTGCCGGCTAAAAGAGTATTAATATAAAAAAATGAAAACGAAGTTTGGTCGTATTGCGCTTAGTTTATCTAGCTACTTGCTGCTCATTAAACTGACGCTATTGAGTGCTAGCGTGAACGCTACGCCCTTTGTACTAGGGGAGTGGCAAACACTATACCCAAACTCGCGTTCCGATAGTGTTGCATGCCAGCTATGCCACGAATCTAGTAATGGTGGTATACCGTGGAACGCATACGGTTGGGATATTCGTAAGCGCTTTCGTGCCAACCCGCAGGAAGGTTTTTCTAAGGCGATAGAATACGTTGCTGAACAAGCGCGCAACTCAGATACGGATGACCTTAGCAATATAGAAGAAATAAATGCCAACCAGCAACCGGGCTGGGCACTGGGGCCAGTAAACTCTATATTTTCAGATGCATTTCCGCTCGGGGTAGGTAATCTATTCGCGCCTGTCAACGTTGACCCGTTCATACAAAAAATTCAGAGCCAAGAGTCACCAATTGCGTTGATAGAGGTGGCGAGTGGTTTTACTTCACCCGTTGGCGCTGTTGTTGCGCCCGTTAGCGCCTTAGCTGAGCAATTGTTCGTGGTGGACCAAGTCGGTGTGATTTGGCGATTAAATTTGTCAGATTTGAGTAAAGAAATCTACATAGATCTGCGCAGTGAAACTCTGCCGTTGGGAGCATTTAGCCCTGGCGGCTATGATGAACGAGGCTTACTCGGCTTAGCATTTCACCCTAATTTTTCAAGCAACGGTAGATTGTATATTTATATATCAAAAGAAAACTCATCAACACCAGACTTTACAACTCTAGTAGGTAGCGAAGTTGCCGACCATCAAAGCGTGGTAGAGGAACTTGTTGTAGCAGAACCTATTAGCACGAAAGGCCCAGCAACGATTATCGCTAAGCGGGAAATACTGCGCATAGATCAACCTCAGTTTAACCACAACGGTGGTGATCTTTTATTCGACAACGAGCATATGCTGTTTATATCCTTAGGCGATGGCGGCGGAGCAGATGATCAAGGTATTGGGCATGGAATGGATGGAAATGGCGGCGACCCCTCTAACCCCTATGGCGCGATTCTCCGAATCGACCCACTCGGAAACAGCGCGGTTAGTGGAAAATACGGCATTCCGAACAATAATCCGTTTATCAATGATAGTAGTAAATTGGATGAAATCTACGCCTACGGTTTTCGCAACCCATGGAAGCTGAGCATAGATAAGAATGATGACCTCTGGGTGGCCGATGTGGGCCAAAACAATGTAGAGGAAATAAATTTAGTCATCAAGGGTGGTCACTATGGGTGGAATCATAAAGAAGGGCGTTTTTTCTTCGACGATAACGGAGGCTTTGACGGGATAATAGGCACACAAGTTCCTAACGACCTGCCGAATGATACCTTAATTGACCCGGTGTTGGAGTATGATCACGATGAAGGGATTTCAGTAATAGGTGGGCATATATATCGTGGCAGCGAAATACCAGGGCTTACCGCCTCATATGTATTCGCTGACTTTCAGAAACGTTTGTTCTTTGGTAATACTCAATCCGGAGAAATAAAAGCAATGGATGTGATGCCAGAATACTTCATATTCGCAATCGCACGAGACAGTAAAAACGAGCTATACATTCTTGGTAATCACACCGCAGAAACATCTGGCCAGACTGGTGTAATACAAAAGCTGGTCTCAACATTGCAACAGAGCGATGAGCTGTGTTTCCCAATTTTCACAAAAGCTAAAAAGGCAGCGACTGTATGCTTGTAAGTAGCTAGTGTCTCTGGCTAAAGATTACTTAGAGACATTTTAATATGCGTAGTCTTTATTCTTATCGAACGTGACGACCAGGCTCCCAATCATTTTCGCGTAGAGTGGCTTTCGCGAAATTAAGTGGTGTTTCTTCGAGTGTGGTGGCTAACGTATCATTCCAGCGGTTCAGTAAGCCAAATACAGAGATGATTCCCATAATCTCCATGATCTGTTGGGTTGAGAAGTGCCTTTCAAGCTCGGTAAAGTGATCATCCGTGGCTGCATTCGGTTGGCCGCCAGCGGCAAGGGCAAGCCTGAGCGCAGCGCGCTCAGCATCGCTAAATAATTCGCTGGTTTCGTACTCCCAAACCATTGTGATTTTCGCGGCATCTGCGCCCACCATTTTCACTGCACCATGCGCCGTATGCGCTTGGCAATATCGGCAACCTGCCGCGCCGCTCACAACTGTTGCAATCATGCGTTTCAGGACGTCATCGAGCTCCTTGGCGCTGTATACAACGTCTACTAAGGTCTTTACTGCGCCCAGAAATGCTGGCCAACGAGCCATCGCCAGAACATCATTTGGCGTAAAACCCATTAAGTCTTCAGCAAAGCCCATTGCGTCCCTTAACTCTGGTGAAAGATCCTCAACGGCAAGTGGTGTGATGCGGCTCATGATTTTGACCCTCGTAGTTTTCGATCAAATTTACCTATTTCATTTAGTGCAAATCTAATTGATCAACACTGATAAGATTTAATGATATGTCTTTATACCAAATATTGGAATGAAATATCTGAAATTGAGGGCGGCTTCTGTCAGGCCTTCGAGCGATGAGACTAGGTGATGCATGCCCGATCGTCGAAAGGGCTATCAGTCAAAAAAATACTCAACGCCAACCTGAATAAAGCTGTCGTCTTTAAAGCGAAATAATAGATCGTCGGGCGATTTTGAGTCGAAATAGCGAAGCTCAAAGTTCATTGTCATAGAGGGAGCAATCCGGGTGGCGGCTTCAACAAAAACGGAACGGCTATCTGAGTTTTCCAAGTCATTAGAAAGGCCTAGTAATACTTGAGAGTCGCTAATGTCGTTCAGTGCTAGGCGCGCACCAACGAAGAGGTCATCTTGGAATAAACTGGTAGCGCGTTCCTGGCGTTCGTCCCAAGAGTATTCACTTAACAAGCCAAGGTCGTAGACCGTACCAAATACTCCTACGACGGTGTATTCGACGCCAATCGTGGCGGCGCTAAAGTCTTCGTAAATAGCGTCATCAAAGTTTCGCTGAATGGCTTCTAGCTTAAATAGCCAGGCGTCAGTTGTTAACTGTATATCAGTACCAAATTGATCGATTTGTGGGTAGTAGGGCGAGGTGGTGCCATTCGCGAAATTGGCCAACCGAAAAAGATCAGGTTCACGAGAAGTACCAGAAAACCAAGAGAGGCCAACACCCCAATCTCCGAATGTATTACTGTAGCGCAGTGCATAATCCAGGTGTGATTCTTCGGACGAAGATTCATATTGAGCATTGTCAGTATCGACGAGAATGCCACCAGTTAGCCGGCTGTCTTGCCCCACAAAAGTTCGTTCTCGAAAGTAGGGCAGTAAGAAGGCGTCGAATGTACCAGCGTTACTAAAGTATGAGTAACGCACCATTGGTTGGCCTAGTTTGTCTTCGCCATCAATATTTTCGACACCATCGGTTTGGTTCACAATGTCTACGAGATGTTGTGTTTCGGTAACGCCCCAGAAAACCCGCCCAATGCCGACCGCGAG
>CALKRK010000011.1 GCA_937989675.1 uncultured Arenicella sp.
AATCTACCGCTTCACCACCATATGCTTCTGACAAACATTTCGTGATCGCTGCCGTCAACGTAGTTTTACCGTGGTCTACGTGACCAATCGTGCCTACATTGACGTGCGGTTTGGTTCTTTCAAATTTTTCCTTAGACATAGTATTAACCTATCTATCTTTCGTTAAATAATTACCAACTAAATACGATACCGAACCAGTCACAACCTAACCTAGCCGGTAATCATTCTGTGCAGCTTGCAAAAAAACACTAACCGCACTTTATCGCAGGCCTGCATGACAATTTAATGACAAACCAGCCCACAAAAACCAACAACGCCACAGACACAAACGCGCCTGCGGCTTTTCTTTAAGTTCAAGCTCGCATCGCGAACTTGAAAGCTGAGTGCTCACCACATTCCAACAGCCAAGCACACAAAGAGTATCTCTCATAGCCCCTCGCCACATAGATCGTTTCTTTAACTACGCCTGCGGCTTTTTAGCTGGCTCAGCCAACTAAAACTTAGGATCTGGTGCCCACGATCGGAATTGAACCGATGGCCTCTCCCTTACCAAGGGAGTGCTCTACCCCTGAGCTACGTGGGCAATCAAAACAACCAAACACTCTCAAGATCAGGCTAAGCATTTCACGCCGAACCTTTCACGTCGAACCTTTTTAGTTCAAAGCTTAACCAGCCCTAAACTTGTCTTAGCTCACCAAAGCAAACTTAAACCAGAATGAGTGGAGCGGGTGATGGGAATCGAACCCACATCATTAGCTTGGAAGGCTAAGGTTCTACCGTTGAACTACACCCGCCAACAGCAATTTTGGCCATCGACATCTAACACCACTAACTCAGACCGACAAATCGACCAACCGCGAAGCAATTTCCGCGACTCGGACCGAAAAACCGGCTGATTGCAAAGCAATCTCCGCGAATAGAAAGCGCCCACGGCTCGGGCCGGAATACCGGCCGATTGCGAAGCAATCTCTGCGAATAGAAAGTGGTGGTGGGGGCTGGATTCGAACCAGCGTACTCAGAGAGAACGGATTTACAGTCCGTCGCCTTTAACCACTCGGCCACCCCACCAACAATCTACAACCTGAACATATCTCGCCACCAAACAAAAGCAAAATAGCGCCTGCGGCTTTTAAGTGAGTGTCAGCGAACTTAAACTCGAAAAGCGCCTGCAGCTTTTAAGTAAATGTCAGCAAACTTAAACTAAAAATGGAGCCTGCAGTCGGAATCGAACCAACGACCTACTGATTACAAGTCAGTTGCTCTACCTACTGAGCTATGCAGGCTTACCACGTTCAGGGGGCGCATTTTAGGTGTAGTTTCAGCGAAATACAACGATTCTTTCAAAAAAAAGTATTAATTTCTGACGATTTTTTATTGCGCGAAATCAAAGCTCCGCGTCACACGGATGCAGCCCCATTTTGGCGGACTGCTCACCCCAGTCCATGACACTCAATTGTTGCCGGACTCTGCTCTCTTTATCCATAGCAAAATGGAGCCAATAACTGTCAGGAAGCACTACCAATTCACTCTGCTTTTGCACCGCATCTAATTTGCCATCAAAAAGCCGGATGGCGGTATCAGCTGACTCCAATGTACTGTAAATACCCAAAGAAATTATGTAAGTATCGTCATCCTGTTTACGCACGAAATGATCAAGCACTTTCCTGCGCTTGAGTTCAACACGGGCATCAGCCACCTCGGCCTGGCTAGCATAGGGCCCTAAAAACACGCGATACACATCTGACGACTTACTCGCCCGCTTAGATTTTCTATATGAAATACTCGCGTTAAAGAGAACGGCCTGAGCCAATTCGAAGTTTTCCTGATGCATAAAAGGCCCTATTCGATAGCAAGCCTGAGACGGAGACACATTCGCAACAAGCGGAGCACGGCCAGATACATCTTCCGGATCTTCAACAATAATGGCCTGACTATAGAACTTTTCTTCAATTTCCTTATTTAGCCGCACAAAATGCGGGTTAACGTCCTCCTTTGCTGCATAAACATGCGGCGCGTAATTGGCCTTGTCAGGCCAGCAAAAGACCACCACATTGGCCAACACAAGCAACGCAAGAACAGTTAGCAAACTTCGCATAGATACTTAGCTCAGAATTATTCAGACTGGGCCTGCGAAGCAAGAACTCGCAAGCCATCAAATATTAGGTCCGACTCTAACTGAAAATTGATTGGAAGTCGTGCAATTAAAGCCTCAGCATCACCTCCGCAAACCAAAACGCGGCAAGATTCCGAACTATTACTGCGTGCAGATACGATTTCCTTAACGACGCGATCTATCGCACCAATCAAACCGAAAAACGCCCCCGAATTGACACACTCTTCGGTCGATTTTCCAATAACTGAACTCACTTCTGATACCTTAGAATCTATCCCAGCCGCATTTCCTACTAGCGAATCATGCATCAACGTTAAGCCAGGTAGTATTACACCACCCTCAAATGCACCACGCTTAGAAACCCAGTCAATCGTTACTGCGGTGCCAGCATCAATGACAACTATGTCTTGATTTGGGTAACGCTTATAGGCGCCAATGGCGGCCACCCATCTATCCACACCCAATTTATCCAACACTCTATAGTTATTGCGTAACCCGCAGGCACTTTTCTCTACCTCGGCAAAACGCAATTTACACCCAGCCTGCTGAAGTACTTCTGAGGAAACGCGCTCGGCAATGAAGCTGGTAGCAACCGACGACGCAATCGCAGCATCAATTTCAATATTTGGCAGCAACAATGACTCTAAACCGCTATTGAGTTCTGCACCCCTAGCAATAGTCGATTGACCATCGGCTAAAGCCCATTTGGTGCGTGTATTGCCTATATCAACAAGCAACTTCAACTTAACAACCTAACACTGACGCTGCTGTCGGAAAATCGCACCAGCCTTCCTTCATGCGTCTTTATGAGCAACGCCCCAGACTCGTCTACACCTTGCATAACGCCCTCAAGCCAATCATCAGCACCTCCAACACGAACCCGGCGGTCGGTGTAGCTGCTCAAGGCATTCCAGCGATCAACAAGCGGCGAAAACCCGCCAGACTCAAAGACCTTGAGCATCTCAACAAGGTCGCCGATGATCGCCCCGACTAACGCGCTTCGGTCGCACTGCACGCCCAAAGACGCCAAATCGACCCATCGGTAATCGCCTGCATCTGACCAATCTGGCTGATGCACGTTCAAGCCCAAACCTACGACAACATGACACTCCCCTGAAGACTCGCCCGCCACATCTATTAATATGCCAGCCAACTTATCATCAGCAACCATCAGGTCGTTAGGCCATTTAATTTGCACGCCAAGGTCAAAGTCTTTATTTAGCCGCTCTGCAACAATTAGCGCAACAGCAAGACCCAAGCCAGTAATGGTTTCCGGCCAATGACTAAACCCCCAACTTAGGGACAACATAATGTTTCGATAAGGCTTAGACAGCCACTCATTCCCTCTACGGCCTCTCCCCGCTTCTTGTGACTCAGCCACACACACTCTAGCGCGCTGATTCAAAACGCTTTGCTGCAAGAGGTAAGAGTTAGTTGAATTGATAGATTGGAAAACTTCCAAAGACTCAATCAAATTGACATCGCTAGCCGCACGAATATCACTTTCATTAAGTAAACTCACGCCCGCCTCTAGCTCATACCCCTTGCTCGGAACGGCAACAACAGGCAAACCATTTTCTGCCAAGCTCTGGATTCGCTTTTGCACAGCCATCCTCGAGACACCCAGGGCACCCCCCAAGGCCGTACCAGACTTTACACCAGGGCCGTTGAGCAGCTCTATTAACTTATTCTGATCTAACATCTGCGTAGTGTATCAAAAGCCAGACTCTAAAACGCAAACAGCCCGTCTGAAGACAGGCTGTTTGATTGAAACTGATTACTGAGCCGCTTATTTTTGCAACAACTTACTTTTGCAATAATAAGCCACACTCACGATGTTCTTCGCCTTTGGTTGGATCGAAGTAATCGTGGTTATCTGGTAAGTCTCGGTCGTAGATATATTCCTCTACATCCAACTCACTCAAGTGAAACATGGGTGCCACTCGAACAGTGCCATGACTACCAAAAGTAAACACATTCAAATTCTTTCGATGCGCATTCTGATCATGGCGAATACCATTTAACCATACATCGGGCTGCAACTCAGACATCGCCCGATTAAACGGTTCCAATTTTACGATCTCTGAAAAACGGTCATGCTCGGGCGTGTCAAGTGGCGGTATATCGCCGTATACCGCAGTGTAATGTGCCGCCGACATTCTAGGCGAGTAAACCTTAAGATTTAGATCGAGGCGCTCAACCACGCGCTCGATATGCCTATAGGTTTCCGGCGTATTAAAACCATGATCCACCCAAATCACAGGGATATCCTTTTTAGGCTGTGTAACAAGATGCAAAAAGGCCACTGCTAATGGCCGAAAATTGGTGAAGATCACCGGATTTTGGGCACTCTCAACCGTAAACTTCATGATCTCACTTGGCTTACCATCTTTGAAACGCTCATTCAGACCAATAAGATCGGCCTCAGCGTGAAATGTAAGATCCTGTTGCGCTTGTTGATTTGACTCGTTCAAGGGATTTACCAGTTCTAAACTCATTGTTTTTTTTCCGCCTGCTTTGCTTCTCAACAAAGCTCATTCAATTGCGCACAGTATAAGCGTCAATATATATAAGAAAAAATAATATAAAAATATTTAGTTATACGTTTTTCGTCTAAGAATAGTCAGTCTAGCTCTTTGTCAGCATCAACAGTCTGGCAAATAAACGAACTCGGTATTTCCAACACGGAAGCAACACCCTCCAATACTTCTCGCTCCTTAGGCAACACTCCACCATTGGCTTGCGCCATCACACACATGTCATGCAAAACTTGCATGCATTGAGTCTCGGACGACTTTTCCTTCACTTCAACTGCGCGTTTGGCGACTGTTTCCTTAATCTTTTCAAGATCTAGTTTTTCACTGAAGGCGTACTTGCCAAAAAACTTGGCGAACACTTCTAATTCCTCATCACTGATGCCATCAACGGCGTCGGCCACAGCAATTAAACCAGCGAAGAGCAAGCGTCGCATGGCTTCGGCTCTATCAGTCTTGGCTTCTAGGTAGCTTGGCTCCATCAAACTCAGCACCGATTGAACCCCCACCTCTAAATCTACCTTAGAACCCACGCCACCATACAACTCGGACTCTTCAAACAATTTTAGAGCTTTAACGCGCAGAGGACTGAAAGGGTGGGTCGAAAACCAATCAGATTGCGGCGCACCTTGCCCTGGCTCCTGGTCACCCATTTGCATATCATCGACCTGCGCCACAAAATCGTCCAGACTGAATTCGACCACCTTGGAAGTTAAACCCGAAGAAAGTTTAAACAATGCTCTCGCCACAGCATCCATGTCTTGTGCACAGTGCGCGCCAGCTCTGTCCGCCGAAATTTCAGCATAGCGAGACCAAGCGAACAACTCTAACGCTAATTGCGGGTCTGGCCGCTGCTGCCCACGCAACAAATAACCAATCGGAATCGCATGGTGATCATAAACATGGTGCCCTAGCTCGTGGCCCATTACGAATTTCAGTTCTTGCTGCGAGAACCCCTCTAGTAAACTTGACGAAAACATCACATACAAACGCTCGTCTTCAGGCTTAAAGCAAGCCGCATTAAATTGCGGGCTGGAATACACATATAACTCTAGAGGCAATTTAACGCCCAATTTCTCGATGCACTCATCGGCCATCACCGCTATCTCTGGCGCCATCCCCGCCGTTAAACGCACCGATGTCGCCAGCAAATTGCGACGGATACCTGACGGCCCTTCGGCTTCGTGACGTTCTATCTGTTCATTAACACGAACAACATCTCGGTGTTGTTTGAGTTTTTCATATAGGGCAAGGTCATTTGCACA
>CALKRK010000012.1 GCA_937989675.1 uncultured Arenicella sp.
AAGCCTCCAGTGACGGGCACCGAATAGAGCTCATTGCGATTTAGTCCTAGCTCTCTTTCTATTGCGCGATAGATCACGCGCTCGCCGTCGGGCGTGATAACGAAGTCAAATAGTTGGCTGATGTCTTCCATCAAATTATTAAACAACGGCTTATCCAGTTGCGTAATCTCGCCACCTTGAATTGGCACACTAAATAGCTCTAATCTGTTTTGTACATCCGGGTCATTGATAAATACAACGCGACCGCTGCGTGGTGAAATTTCATATTCAAAGGCTTGAACCCCAGCTCTTACTGGCTCAGCATTCAGTTTTATACTTGTGCCCCCTGAGGTTGGCACACTGTAAATTTCTCGAAGATTGTCGGTATCTTGGTCTGCAAAATACACCACAAAATTTGAATCGTTGCTTACCTGAAAGCTATCAACATCTCCATTGCTAACCAGATCGCCGTTTAGTTTTTGCACCACGCCGCCTTGAATGGGCACAGAGAAAATTTCCTCTAAGTTGCGGGCATTGAGATCACCTCTAAATACCACTCGACTTCCGTCTGGCGTAATCTGAAAATCTGATAAAACATCACGCCCGGATAAACTAGGTGTTAATGCTGTTGGTTCCCCGCCACTAATCGGTACGCTGTATAGTGTCGCTGGAGCGCCCGTGCCTGTGCGCGACAAAAATACTACCCTGTTGCCATCTGGAGATATCTGTGAGGCAATAACCCGCCCGGAAGACATCAAGTCGTTATTGAGTTTCACCGGTGTCAGCCTTTCCACTGGTTGTGCGGCAGCCGATGACGCAAATATCACACCAAATAACGCACTGACATGAATAAAGTTAACGGTGCATTTAAAGCCCTTAAGTTTTTTTTGCAGTGCTTGAACCATACTATGTTGCTCTTCTAGCTAGTTATCACATTCAGCAATAACGCTGAGAGAGACATTCTGCTTGCCCTTCCAATCGCTATCGGCTGACCCTTCAAAGATAAACCTACTGCCTTCGAGCACCCCGGTAGATTGCTTTTTGCCGGTGCTGTTGTACTTGGCGTCACTAAAATTGAGCGCTTCGAAATAACCACCCTGCCCATAGGCAGAACGGCGGCTGGCATTTAGCGTTGGGCCTTTGTGGCGTGTGCGTACAGGAGGGCCTTCGGCGTAGAGGTTAAACATCTCGCCATCGTGTTCGCAACTTAGTACTTTCAGTGAGAAAGATTCTCCATCTACGTTGACCGTAGCGTCAGGTTTATTGGCATGCGCTTTTTGAAAAGCCGAGATAGCGCGTGCAAGATTTTTCTGTTGAATCTCACTATTCATCTTATTCAGATTGCCTTCTATAGCTTCCAAGCGCTTACTATCTTCATCAGAAAGGCCGGAAGCGTTACGAGCCGCTTGTTTCTCGGTCATGCCCTGGGACTGGCCTTGCGACATCTTCTGGGTAAACTCTTGAGCCCCCTTCATGCTGTCGATGACTTGTTGAATTTGCTCTTCGGATTGACCATTGGCGCGCAACAGCTCAGCCGTTTTAGCGATATCCTCATCGCTTATGCCTTGAGCGCTGGCGGTGGCTAGCATGACAAGTAACAGAGCCACGTATATCAGTGTTGCGCGAACAGTGTTTGGGGTTTTCATTGTGCTGGTGCTTTACGCTGTTGCTTGAGGTCACTTGGCTTGTCACTCAAGCCTACCGCACTGATTGCACGTTCCTTGAGTTCACGAAAGTGCTTTGAGGCTTTCTCAAGCTTTGCCTCCCATTCTGGGTTTGGTTCTTGGCCCTCTATGCGTTTGAAGTAAACTTGCATCAGCGCGTAAATCGCAACCGGTTCGATCAATGCGGCCTTAGCAGACCAAGCAAAGATAAATGCTACCGCGATACCCCAGAAGCCTGCTTCCCCCGGAAAGAGCGCGACGAGTGCGGCCACTGGAGCAAGAGCGACCACAAAAACCAAAATAGTTAAGGCCCACATCATGATAGACAACCAAATAGCGTTCTTAATCATCGCGCCGTAATTCTGGGCGTAGAGCACCAGAGCACGACGGCTTTCCTCCCATGGGTTATCCGAACCCGTGCGAATAAGGTGCGCAAGAATAATTTCGTCGACATAAGTGAGTGACATTTTCACGACTCCTCCGACCATTTTAGTAAGGTTACTGAGGCCCGGAATCGGTATGAAATTTGCAATAGTATTGAGTGTGCCTGTAATGACTTTCAGCACGCCATTGATTAGCTGATCTAGCGCAAATAAAATGTTGGCTTGAGCAAAGCGCTCTTGCACCACGTCTTTAGCAAATTCAATCTGGCCTTTGCCCTCAGGCAAGTCTTGCTTGTCATAATGTTTGACTAGCACAGCGATATGGCCGGCTTTGACTATGTAAAGAATGTACTCACGTGCCCAGTACAGAACACCAGAAGCGCCCGCAAAGCCAAATAAGGCACCGTAACCTGCGCCAGCACCTTCTCCTTCGCCGATATTGGTAACTAAGTAACCGATTCCACCCCCAGTTCCGGTGGCAACGATATAGAGCATCGCAATACCAAAATACACGGCCATCCGCATTAGGATAAATGGTGTGGTTCGCTTCATTGCGGCGATTGATTCGCCCAAACTAAAATCCCATTTCATGACTTTTTATACCCTCGATTTATGCATTCTTTCGATACTTATCGCAGAGTCTCGTCTAGCCGTAACCCGGTTGGTGTGCAAACACCAATAAGTACGCGACGATATCCTTTTCTGCTCTGCGGTTCTCGTTTAGCGAGAGTATCCAAACCTGTGCGCAGCAGCCTGAGTGACAGCACCTATATTTCAAGATACGACTACCTAATTTTCGTACCTAAGTTTGTATAGTTAGCTGCGAAAAACAGATTGCATACCTACAAGTTATGCACGTATCTATCCCTAGATTTGCATGACTTTCGGCAAAGAAATCAGCGCCCTAGGAGCGAATTCTGAGTATGTTGAAATAGCTTTTCTATGCAGTTGAAAAGGGTTTTGCTATACAAAGAGTATAGGAAGTGGTGAAGTTTCACTGTACTATTGCTGACATGGAACATGGGAAGAAATTTGATTATGTCATCGTTGGTGGCGGCTCTGCCGGATGCGTATTGGCAAATCGTTTAGGAGAAGACCCCAGCATAAGTATTTGCGTTCTAGAAGCTGGTGGCACACACAAGAATCCGTTTATCTGGATTCCGGCTGGTGTTATCGCCTTATTACCTAGAAAAATTAAGAACTGGGGTTTCCACACTACTGCGCAACCAGCGCTTAATAATCGCGTTTGCTATCAGCCTCGTGGAAAGGCGCTGGGCGGTTCATCGGCCATTAACGCGATGATTTATATTCGCGGTGTAAAGCAAGACTATGATCAGTGGCGTGACCTAGGTTGTGAAGGCTGGGGGTTTGACGATGTGCTGCCATACTTTAAAAAATCAGAACATCGAGAAGCCGGTGGCAACGAGTTGCGCGGTGAAGGCGGCCCGTTAAACGTCGCTCAGGTCATTGATCCAAGCCCAATTAATGAGCGATTCTTCAAAGCTACAGACGAGCTTGGCTACCCGCGAAATAATGATTTCAACGGCGAGTCGCAAGAAGGCGTAGGGTACTTTGAGGTGACGCAAAAAAACGGCGAACGTTGGTCAGCCGCGCGAGCGTATCTTGAGCCTGCTATTGAGCGAGGCAACATCACCGTGATTACCAAGGCGCATGTTGAAAAGTTGATTATCGAGCAGCAAGGCGATGCGCTGGTGGCTACCGGTGTCCGTGTCAAGGTGAATGGCAAGTCTCAAACTATTGATGCCAACAAGGAAGTGCTTTTGGCGGCTGGTGCGTTTGGTTCTCCACAACAACTGATGTTGTCGGGTATTGGCCCCAAAGAACAGTTGGGCCAGCATGGAATAGAACAGGTTCACGAGTTACCTGGTGTTGGTGAAAACTTGCAAGACCACCCTGATTACCTTCTAACCTATAGGTCCAAGACTTTGGAAACGGTTGGGTTTTCACTACGAGGGGGTTTGCAGTTTGTTAAGGCGATATATCGCTATTTCACAAAGCGGCGTGGTTTATTGGCCACCAATTACGCCGAATCTGGAGCGTTTTTATATGCCGACAAAACGGAGCCTTCGCCGGATGTTCAAATTCACCTGGTGAGAGCCTTGGTTGATGATCATGGTCGTAAACTCTATTGGGGGCACGGTTATAGTTTTCATGTATGCATCCTGCGGCCAAAGAGCCGCGGGCGGGTCAGTTTGGCCTCAAGCAACCCTATGGATGACCCTGTAATCGACATTGGTTTCTTAAAGGATGAGCGTGATATGGAGGCCCTCTACAAAGGTTCTCGAATGGCGCAGGAAATTTTCCGACAGGCTGCGTTTGATGAAGTGCGCGGTGAGCCTATGTACTTTACTGAAGAGCAAGACGAAGCAAAGTTTAAAGAAGACATTCGCGAACGTTGTGACACGGTTTATCATCCGGTAGGCACGTGCAAAATGGGTGTTGATGATATGGCCGTGGTTGACCCACGTTTGCGCGTTAGAGGCATAAAGCGTTTGCGGGTGGTTGATGCGTCGGTGATGCCAACATTGAATTCAGGTAACACCAATGCCCCAACCGTTATGATCGCTGAGAAAGCGGCGGATATGATTAAGGAAGATAATCGGCTTTAAGGCCGTTTCAATAAATCAGTAACAGGCTTAGAAAAGGGGTAGTGTAATTACCATTTTCGATGCGTATAGTAGTTGAATGGTGGAGCGCGACGAGACGAAATCTAAAAGCCATGCACCCCGCGGCTATGCACCCCGCGGCCGCCCGCCGATTGATGATATTTTGACGCCGGCAGAATGGCGTGTGGTTTGGGCAGCGCAGCACGGATTGACTAATACACAAATCGCTAAAAAATTATCCATTAGCGTTAATGCCGTTAAGTTTCATATAGCAAACGCCGTCTCCAAGCTTAATGTGAATAACAAGCGAGAACTTTTGGTGTGGCTTGGCGCGCCGAAAGCCAGCGCAGTGAATGAGGTAGCCATTATGTCAGTTAGCAGCAAATTACAGGGAATTGGTCAGATAGCAAGAACAGTGAGCAACATTGAAAAATCCGAGTCTTGGTATAAAGAAGTACTCGGGATTGAACACTTGTTCACGCATGGTTCGATGGCGTTCTTTAACTTAGACGGTGTACGGTTAATGCTGTCTTCGGAGCAGGGAGACGCCAAGCCTGAGTCAATCTTGTATTTCAGGACTGAGGATATAATGGC
>CALKRK010000013.1 GCA_937989675.1 uncultured Arenicella sp.
GAGCCAGAGCCAGAGCCAGAGCCAGAGCCAGAGCCAGAGCCAGAGCCAGAGCCAGAGCCAGAGCCAGAGCCAGAGCCAGAGCCAGAGCCAGAGCCAGAGCCAGAGCCAGAACCTGAGCCAGAACCTGAGCCAGAACCTGAGCCAGAACCTGAGCCTGTCGAGATTGCGGCTGAGTCCGATGACGACGATGATCTGACTAACGAGTTACGGGGCATCTTCGTAGAAGAAATCCATAGTCTTCACCACGAATTGGATGAAGAGGTAGCAAAATTGTCTAATCTTGGTGAAATGGCGCCTGCCATGGCTAACGTGCTGCGCCATTTGCACACCATTAAAGGTAGCTCTTTGATGGCCGAGGCTAATACCTTGGGTGACTTAACTCACCACACTGAAACGTTCCTTGAAACCAACTTTATTCGCAATGAGGATGATTTGCGTGATGTGCGTAAAACGCTCGAGTTGTATGTAGACGCACTAGATCACGCTGCTGATTCCTATCGCGCAGGCAAAAACTTTACACCACCATCGGATTTAATAGCCAAGGTTGGTATGAATGTTGAGGCCGCTACAAACCTGAGCGCGCCAACGCTGGAGCCGGAAGTTGCGGTGCCAGAAGTCCTGGATACTGTTGTAGAGGAAGCCACAGAATTAAGCTCGTTCAACCTTAGTGAAGAGCTCGCCGAGGTTAGCTCTAACACGCAGTCTATATTTGGCGATTGGAAGTCCGCTCGAGGTTGGGGGAAAATTCAGCCGCTCATGCGTGAGCAATTCACTGCGCTGCAAGAAAATGTTGAACAAGGCGGAGAGTCTTTTGCAGAATTAAGCCCTCTAATAGATAGTGCAACATCCTATGTTGACCAACTAACGATGACTAAAGCGGCTGAGTTTAAGCACGCTAAGCCGCTGTTGGAAGAGACTTTCGATGTTCTTATCAGTGGGGCAAAATCGCTGGACGATGGGCGCTCATTAGATGACTTCTCTCGTTTACTGGAACAATTGTCCGGTGATCAAGCGTCGGAGACTAGCTCGCTCAAAAGCAAGGCTGAAAAAGCGGATCCGCTGGCTTCCGCATCAACTGTTGAAGCCGCAATATTTGTTCCTGGCTCCACCGAGTTAACGGATGTCGAAAAACAAGATTTAGACCGACAAGAAAAAGCTGCACGTGATCGCGCCGCAGCGCTTCGTATTAGAACTGACACGCTCGACAGTTTAACCAACTATGTTGGTGACGCGAGCATGAATCGTTCACAAATGCGCGAAGAAGTGGTATCAATTAAGTCAGTTGTCGAAGAATTGTATTCGAATGTGCAGCGCTTCGGTCAGCAGTTACGTGAGTTGGAAATCGAAGCTGACAGTAAGATTACAGCGCGCACTAATGAGTCGCAGATGACGGATCGTGCTGATGAGTTTGACCCACTTGAGCTTGACCGTTATACCAAGTTACAACAGCTTTCACGTGGCTTAGCCGAGAACTTAGATGAATTGGGTACAATTCAAACCTCGCTTAGTAACTTTGTGTACAAAGCGGAAACTTCGCTACAGAAGCAAGAGCGCCTGAATCGAGAGCTGCAAGATGAAATTATGCAGGTGCGACTGGTATCTTTTGGTGGTATCGGGCCTCAATTGCGCCAGGTTGTTCGCCGCACAGCGCGTGAATTGAAAAAAGAAGTTGAGGTGACTATTGTCGGCGCTGATGTGCGTTTGGATAAAACCATTCTTGACGGCGTGGTTCCGGCATTGGAACACATGTTGCGTAACTCAGTTGACCATGGTATTGAAACGCCAGCCAATCGCAAAAAAGCTGGTAAAAATAAGACTGGTAAAATCACCGTTGAATGCCGTCAAGTTGCGCGCGAGATTATTGTCTCGGTTCGCGATGACGGAGTTGGCTTGGATTTAGATAGAATTCGAGCCAAAGCGATTGAGGATAATCTGTTAACCGAAGATCAGCCGCTGAACCCTGAAGATATGATGATGTATATCTCGCAAAGTGGTTTTAGTACGGCGTCTAAGCTGACCCAAATCTCCGGCCGTGGTGTCGGGATGGATGTTGTTCAAACCACCTTGCGACGCATGAGTGGCAGCATCGCTTATGATCTGGAAAACGACCAACCGGGTTCACATTTTATGATTCGCTTGCCAATTTCGTTGGCGGTGTCGAGTGCGATGTTCGTTGATTCCGGCGGTGAAGTGTTTGCGATATCCGCACGAACCATTGAGCGTGTTATCAATGTAGAGGTCGAAGAGTTGATTGGCTATTTAAAAGCCGAGAAACCAAGTTTGGATGTTGCAGGGCAGCACTATGCTTTGATCGATCTAGCCGACTATCTTGGTTACGACTCCAAGTTGGCGATGTTAACGGGTAAGTTGTCCGTGATCTTGGTTAATGCTGGTGTACAAAATATCGCGGTTATTGTTGAACAGTTACTTGATACGCAAGAAATTGTGGTCAAAAATTTGGGTGATCACTTAGGTAGAATTCCAATTTACGCTGGTGCAACAATTCGAGCGGATGGTTCGGTTGTGCTGTTGCTTGACCTGGTAGGTATCTCCTACTACGAATCCTTTGTTGCGATACCAGAGCAAAATGTTGGCGTTTCACAAACCATTCCAACGGTTATGGTTGTGGACGATTCTCTTACGGTTCGCAAATCTGCAGAGCGAGACATTACCGGCCTTGGCATCAATTCAGTTTTAGCGAAAGATGGCCTAGATGCCCAAATTCAGTTACGCCAGGAAGCGCCGGATATGATTCTGTTGGATATAGAAATGCCGCGTATGGACGGTTTTGAGCTTCTTGAATGGGTGAAGTCTAACGATGAGCTGAAAGATATCCCGGTCGTGATGATTTCATCTCGCGCAACCGAGAAGTATATCGACAAAGCAACCGCATTGGGTTGCAGCGCGTTTTTGGGTAAACCTTATTTGATTGAGAATCTGGTGCAGGTATTTAATCAATACCTCGATTTAGATAACCCAATTGAACTGGATAAGTAGTTCGGTAGCGACACAGCGCAGTGATTGTTGATAAGCGAAACCTAATTAAAATATCGATAAACTAATATATAGCCACATGAGCGAGCAAAATCTAGATTGTTATATCTTACCCTCAACACCTAATCCATTGCTGTTGCCAGTTGAGTGCGTGGCCGAAGTGGTGGCGAAACCGGTTATTGAGAAACTAGGTGCTGCTCCGGCTAGTTGGATGCAAGGCCATGTAAACTGGCGAAATCAACGTTTGCCAGTTTTGTCTTATGGTGGCTTACATGATCCTGAGCTTGACGAATCCAAAAAGCGTAAACCACTTCTGGTTGTTCTCAACCCCATACCGGGTGCGGCAAGAAAAGCCTATTCGGCGTTACTATGCTATGGAGACGCCAAGAAAGTTTCGGTGGAGCCTGATATGGAGTTTGGTGAAATGCCAAGCAGCGGCGATCGACGCTATGTCGAGGCTGTTATTAAGCTTGGCGGTAAGGAATTTATTGTGCCGAAGTTAACGGCTCTTGGCGTTGCTTTCTCGTACTTTTAGCGAAGTAATATAGCTTAAGGCTTCATAATTTCGCTCGCGCAGCTTTTTGTTTTCAACAAAAAGCCTGTCATCTCACTAACTCTTCTTTAATAGCTGGCAAATTGGCGGTTTTATTACCGAATAATTCTCTGTGCACTAGGGCAAAGAAAAGGAATTTTGTTATATTACGCCCACCACCCTTATGCACCGTTTCGATGCGTTAATTTGAGCGTGTTGATGTAGCGCAATAGGGCGATTTTTTTGCGGAAAGCTTCATTTGGTTTGGTCTGATTGACCGAGCGCAAGTCATTCTTTCCTTGTTTGTAGCGCCGTAACTAACATAAATGCTCAAGGAGCCTCTTCTATTATGTCTTCGACCAATCGTCAACAACTTGCTAATGCTATTCGTGTTTTGAGCGCGGACGCTGTTCAACAAGCAAACTCAGGGCACCCAGGTGCACCTATGGGAATGGCGGATATCGCCGAAGTTCTATGGAATGATTTTTTGATACATAACCCGATTAACCCTAGTTGGCATAACCGTGATCGCTTTGTGTTGTCGAATGGTCATGGGTCAATGTTGATTTATTCGCTTTTGCATTTGTCCGGTTACGACGTGTCGGCAGACGATATTAGAAATTTTCGTCAACTGCATTCAAAGACACCAGGTCACCCTGAATACGGTTATACGCCTGGTGTTGAAACGACCACAGGTCCGCTTGGGCAAGGTATTGCGAACGCGGTTGGTATGGCCATTGCCGAGAAAACCCTGGCGGCACAGTTCAATACGGCCGATCACGCCATCGTAGATCATCACACTTATGTGTTTATGGGCGATGGCTGCATGATGGAAGGCATTTCTCATGAGGCTTGTTCGTTGGCCGGCACTCTAGGTCTGGGTAAACTGGTAGCGTTTTGGGATGACAATGGAATTTCCATTGATGGTGAAGTAGAAGGGTGGTTTACCGATAACACGGCTGGGCGCTTTGAGGCGTATGGCTGGCATGTGATTGAAAGTGTTGACGGACATGATTCAGCAGCGTTACAAGCGGCAATTCAGCAAGCTCATGCTGAGACAGGTAAGCCAACACTGGTTTGTTGTAAAACGGTTATTGGTAAAGGCTCTCCGAATAAAGAAGGTACAGAAAGCTGCCACGGAGCGCCGTTAGGAGCCGACGAAATTGCATTGGTTCGCGAGCGTCTAGGTTGGGATGCGGAGCCATTTGTGGTTCCTGAGGAGATTAAGTCCGCCTGGAATGCAGCCGACAGAGGCAAGAAAGCAGAGTCTGATTGGCAAGTTACCTTTGACGCATATCAAGCGGCTAATCCAGACAAGGCGGCTGAATTTCTAAGGCGCATGAATGGCGAGCTGCCAGAAAACTGGCAAGACCAAACCACTAGCTTAATCCAGCAAGCCGATCAAGCAGCAGCGACACTAGCAACACGCAAGGCAAGCTTAAACTCGCTAAATCAGTTGGGGCCATTGCTGCCGGAGTTGATTGGCGGGTCTGCCGATCTGGCTGGGTCGAACTATACGATATGGAGTGGATCGAAGGGTATTAGCGCAGATGATGCGTCTGGTAATTATCTCTATTTTGGCGTGCGAGAATTCGCTATGTCGGCCGTTAGCAATGGTATTGCGCTGCATGGCGGTTTTAAGGCCTACGGCGGAACATTTTTAGTATTTGCTGATTACATGCGTAACGGAATGCGAATGTCTGCGCTGATGAAGCAGCCGGTTATTTACGTATTAACGCACGATTCAATTGGTCTTGGGGAAGATGGCCCAACCCATCAGCCTATTGAACATTGCGCGAGCTTGCGCTTGATACCAAATATGTCGCTGTGGCGTCCATGCGATGCGGTAGAGTCCTTGGTTGCATGGAAAGCAGCCGCAGAAACGAGTGATATGCCGACTAGCTTAGTGTTTTCACGACAGAATTTGCCACATCAAAACCGAAATGCTGAGCAACTTGCGAATATAGAAAAAGGTGCGTACATACTTAAAGACGGTAACGGCACGCCCGACGTAATCCTAATTGCGACCGGTTCCGAAGTCGCATTGGCGATGGACGCAGCCACCGAATTGGAAGCCAGTGGCCAATCTGTTCGAGTAGTTTCAATGCCCTCGACCGATCGCTTCGATGCCCAAGATGCAGCCTATAAGGAAAGCGTTTTACCTGCATCTGTTACCAAACGTGTCGCGCTCGAAGCGGGTATTAGCGATTACTGGTACAAATACGTTGGTCTACAGGGAGCCATTGTCGGCATGACCACGTTTGGTGAGTCGGCGCCGGCTGATCAGCTATTCGATCACTTTGGTTTTACCGTTGATAACGTTGTAGATGCGGTTTCGAAACTCGCGTAACTAACCAAAAAAGACTTTGAATTGACGCAATGACTACGAACATTTTACGTATGCAAGACCTTGATCTTGCCGGAAAAAAAGTACTGATCCGCCAGGATTTGAATGTCCCTATTAAGGATGGCAACGTTAGCAATGATGCACGTATCCGCGCGTCATTGCCGACCGTTAAATTGGCTCTTGAAAAGGGGGCTAAGGTCATGTTGATGTCTCACTTAGGGCGCCCAACAGAGGGTGAATTTGATGCGAGTTTGTCGCTGCAACCAGTAGCTGAACACATGGCAGAGATGTTGGGCAAGCCTGTGCGTTTGCAGGCTGATTGGCTCGATGGCTTTGACTTCGATGATGATGTGATCCTGTGTGAGAACGTGCGTTTCAACCAAGGTGAAAAAGCCAATGACGATACGCTGGCAAAGAAAATGGCGGCATTGTGTGACATTTTTGTTATGGATGCCTTTGGTACTGCTCACCGTGCACAAGCGTCAACTCACGGGGTGGCAAAATACGCGCCAATCGCTTGTGCAGGGCCGCTATTAAGCGGTGAGTTGACAGCCCTAGCCAAAGCGTTGGAAAGTCCCGCACGCCCTATTGTTGCAATTGTCGGTGGATCCAAAGTATCCACCAAGCTAACCGTATTGGATACGCTATCAGAAAAAGTTGATCAGCTAATTGTGGGCGGCGGTATTGCTAATACTTTCATCGCCGCGGCTGGGCACGAAGTGGGTAAGTCGTTGTGCGAGCAAGAGCTAATCGCTGACGCGCAAGCCTTAACAAGTAAGGCTAGGTCAACCGATGGCGATATACCTGTACCTGTTGACGTGGTGTGCGGTACAGAGTTTTCGGAGGCAGCCAAGGCATCAACAAAACCGGTTGATCAAGTTTCAGACGATGACATGATTTTTGATATCGGGCCACAAACGGCAGAACAGTTTGCAAAATTATTAAAAGGCGCTGGCACCATTGTATGGAATGGCCCAGTCGGTGTTTTCGAGTTTGATCAGTTTGGTGCCGGCACTCAAGCGTTGGCAAAAGCTATCGCCGAGTCTCCGGCTTTCTCGGTAGCTGGTGGTGGCGATACCGTTGCGGCAATTGACAAATATGGGGTTGCAGACGACATTTCCTATATATCAACTGGCGGTGGCGCGTTTCTTGAATTTCTTGAAGGGAAAGAGTTGCCAGCCGTTGCGATATTGCAAGCCAGAGCGGCGGAATAGTTGTTCTCTATTTTGGAGAGCTAATGTAAAAGGTGATTTTTTGAAAGTAAGCCGAATATGGCTTTATGCGTCAAAAAGTCCAGTTTTCGCGTGGATCGTATCCAAAATAGGCCAAAATCACACTATTTCTGGACAACAGGCTTTAAATGGGCTAAAAACCGCCTTTGGTCCATTGAATCAGGTTTGTGAGTAGGTCAAACTGCATAAGTGGACGGGGTTTGTTTTTGACTTTGTATTCAATCGCTTAGGGGCGGTAGATCAATTACCTTCTTAGCAAGGTTTAAGAGCGAAAACACGATAAGATAAGAGGCTGTTCATGAAAATGAACAGAGGCAGAGATAAACCGCTGATGGCCGTTTTCAGCGCAATTAAAATACGCGGGTATTTGCCTGCGTGGGGGAAGTTGAATGGAGTGGTCGCTTGTTGGAGAGCACCTGATTAAGGGGCGCCGAGGTTTCCGGCACCTAGATAAGAAGTTGGGGCGTTGTGGATCGGTGAATCTTGATGCTCAGCTTAAAGGCCGAGATTGTTCAGGTAAGCAAACTGGTTTGTTTGCAATGCTGTTCTCTAGAATATTTGCTACGTCATCAGTGCTGGCGTTTGCTTCTTTTTTGTTGGCGCTGACTACGTCTTCTAATGTTCATGCATTGGGCGTTGGTGGTGCGGAGACCGAATCCTATATCGGCCAGCCGCTAAGTGTTCGGATTCCGTTGTTCAATGTACAGTCTCCTAATTCTCTTGGGGTTACCCTTGACGCTAACAGAGCCGACTATTTTGATGTTGCTCAACTCACCGCGGTGGTTGATAGGTCTAACTCTCAACTCGCGATCCGTATCACATCAAACGAAACCGTAAACGAACCTTACATTAGTTTTAAGCTTAGCTTAGTTGATGGCGCTAGTGAGTTCTCTAAAGACTTTACTGTGTTACTGAATCTGGCCCCTGAAGGCACGCCACGTGCGGTGCCGGTAAACGAAGCTCGCTCAAACCAATCAATAACAGCTGAGAACCTAGCGAGAACTTCCGGTGTTATGGGGCCGTATGAATGGGCTGAGCGCGGCAATATCCCCGAAAAATTCGGTGCTGTTCTTGATGGGCAATCGTTGTGGCGAGTCGCTCGACGAATTAACAAGGCGATGGGAGTGTCGCAAAGCCAGATGATGTGGAGTTTGTATGAAGCGAACCCAGACGCATTTTCAGGCAACACCATAGACAGCCTTAAGGCTGGTTCCTTTCTAATAATACCTAGCTATGAAGCTGCCTCTCGCTTTACGGAAATGCAGGCTAAAAGAAAGTTAGATCAACTTTCTGGCGCTGTAACGGCTGTAGAGACAGTCGCAGAGGTTGCCGAAAGTGAGACATCTACCGAGGCCGAGTTTGATCTGCCGAAAGAGGAGACCCAGTCTTTTCAGATGACTGGGCTCGATGAAACTCCTATCACAACAGGTGTTAATGACGGTGAAGAAGTGGATGGCAGCTCTCAACAGATTATCAGTTCATTGGCCGATACGGTGAATAACCTCAGCGAGGAGTTGGTTCGTAAAGATAAGCGGATCGAGTTTCTTGAAGGTCAGGTTTCTGAGCTGAAAACGTTTATCGAAGATTCGAGTGATACAGTAGGGCAGGTGTCGACTGTTAATGATGCAGCTGGTGATACAAATCCAGCACCGGTTATCAGTGAGGCGGAGCCCAGCTCAATGGCACCGGTAACTGAAAAAGCGGCTAGGCCATGGTGGCACTGGGTGCTAATGGGGCTAGGTGCGTTGCTCCTGTTGGGCTTGATATTTCGATCTAGATTGGCGGAGTTAGTTCGATCTTTGAATTTCTTCGGCAGTAACGACAGCGTTGCGTTTTCACCCCTTGAAGAGAGTGCTGCTGCGCATGAACCCGCAGCGCCAATAATAGCGCCAGCGCGTCCAAGGCCTGAAAAGGCTAGGCCGGACTACTCTGTAATGACGGCGGTTGATAAGCCCGATGTTGATGAAGACGAGGTTGAAGGCATTTCTTACCTAGAGTTAGACGACGATGTTTCTTTTGGCGATGAAGATGAACTAGAGTTAGTCTCTGTTGACGAGATTGATGAAGACGACTCAAACGATTTAACTTTTGATGAGCGTTTTGAACGGTTGCTCGACGATAAAGATTATGATTTTGCGAGGGAGCTGTTAGACTTCGCGCGCTACAACGAAATTAATGATGATCGTTATCATTGCGAACGGTTGCGACTCTTTAAGACCATGAAGGATGAAGATGGGTTTTATGAGTATTACTATGAGATCGAGGCGAAAATCCCGGATTTCCCTACGAATTTGCAAACCCAAATTTCGCAATTCGTGGTGCAGCTCGCGCAGCAGTAGCTTGAGCTTTGATGTGTCATGCCAGCTTTTCCTCCGATAGTTGGTGATAATCCGTCGGTTCTTGTTTTGGGGTCTATGCCCGGCCGTGCATCTCTAGAGAAACAGCAGTATTATGCGCACCCGCAGAACTGTTTTTGGTGGATAATGGCTGCCGCTTTTGAGCAGCCTGTTGTGGATAAGTATGCGCAACGTGAATCATTGGCACGCGAAAATCAAATTGCGATTTGGGACGTGTTGTATGATTGCGAGCGCCACGGTAGTTTAGATAGCAATATTGTGAAGAAATCCGAACAGGTAAACGATTTTTCGAGCTTTTTGACTGAATTTTCTTCTATCGGCCGTGTGCTTTTCAACGGCGGCGCAGCACACAGAATTTTTCGGCGACATTGCGCAGGCATAATGCGCGATCACCCTGAGATAGAGTGGTTACAAATGCCTTCAACTAGCCCCGCATTTGCCAGTATGCGGCCAGAACAAAAACTCGCCATTTGGCGGCTTGCGCTAAATAGAGAGTAGTTATCACCTTGAGTAAAGAAACGTCGTTTTGGGAAACCAAAAGCTTATTTGAAATGACTCCAGAGGAGTGGGAGTCCGTGTGCGATGGTTGTGCGAAGTGCTGCCTTGTTCAGTTACAAGACGAACAAGGAGAGCAGTTGGTGTTTACCGACGTCGCCTGCGACTTATTGGACGACGGCGCGTGCCGCTGCGGTGATTATGCTAACCGTTCAACACGAGTGCCGAGTTGCATTAGCATGAACGCGAGTAATGTCGAAGAAGCTGCTGCATTTGCTCCGCCAAGTTGTGCTTACCGATTATTGTTGCAAGGAGAGCCATTGCCCGATTGGCACCATTTAGTCTCCGGAAGTTCATCGGCTGTGCATGAAGGGGGGCATTCAGTTCGTCATCGGGTGCGTTTTCAACGAGATGTCGACGAGCGTGATCTTGAGAGCTACGTGGTCGATTGGCCAGCCTATAAGACCTGATAGTAAATTGCAGAATGTGTGAAAGTTATGGTGTTTGTTAACTCAACGTAAACCACTACTTTCCTTGGTGTATACTATTTGTGGGTTTTGGGTGTCATGACTAAGTCTATGGATATTTTCATAAATAGTTCACTACTAAAAAACAACAACAGAAGATAAGCGCGGAGTGAAATAGGTGATTGCAACACGATGGTATTGGGTAGGCCTGATTGCATGCAGTGCATTGCTAGCCACTGCGTATTTTTATTTTCAACTCGAATTAGGATTGCCGCCGTGCCCTTTATGCATGTTTCAACGTGCTTGTTTGATTGGTGTCGGTTTTTTCTGTTTGTTAGGTATTTTGTTTCGTCCGCAAAAGCTGGGGGCTCGTTTGCTGGCTTTTGGTGGTTCGGTTTTTTCAGCTTTAGGCCTGGCTATCGCCGGCCGACAGGTTTGGTTACAACATCTTCCTGCAGATAAAGTTCCGGAATGTGGCCCTGATCTTGATTTTATGCTGGAGGCGTTTCCGCTGATGCAGACTATACAAACTGTGTTGGCCGGTAGTGGTGAGTGTGCAGAAATTCATTGGCAGTTTTTAAGTTTTAGCATGCCAGAATGGATGGTCTTAGTGTTCGTGGTTATGTTGATTATTTGTTTGCGATTGCTGTTTCGAAAGGAACGAAACTATTTTTCAGGTGCCTTGGGTCGTTAATCGGTCACCTTACTTTTGTTCTATAGTCATATTTGTGCGGGGTTGCATGCACAAAGCTTAACTTGTGTGATGCTTAAAGTGACTTATAATCAGACGAATTAAGCCGTAAAATCTGTACGGCAAGATATGGGTGCGCAAGCAAGGCACGCCCTGAAACAAAATGGTACGCCTAAATGCCGAAGAAAAGCCCTACTTTACGAAAACTGAGCAAAAACCAAAGTAAGAATAAGATAAGCCGATTTATCGCTGCAACTATTGGTGTGCTTGGAGTAGCTATTGGTAATGCGCACGCTCAGCAAGTTGCGTTACTGGATTCAGGCGTTGACCCAAACCGTGGCTTTAATCTTGCCCCCGGATTTAATTACTATACTAATACTGATGACACCAACGATACGTCTGACAGAGAAGGGGAAGGCCATGGAACGGTGTCGGTTAGAGTTGCATCAGAAGCGTTCTCCGGTCAGATTGTACCAATTGTTATTACCGATGGTGATCTTACTCGCGCGCGTGAAAGTCAGGTGCGAGCGGCCCGCGACGCAGCGCTAGCAGATCTTGTTTCAGATACAGATGTTAGTGTGGTGGGTTTTACTTGGGGTACATCGGGCATTACTGGTTCCGCCGCCCCGTTAATGTCGGAGCTGTCTCGATCTGGCAAAGTAATAGCGATCATGGCGGGCAATGAGTCCAGCGCTCAGCCAAATGCTCTGGCGACTGCAAGTTTCAATTTAAACGGCGTTATTATCGTTGGTGCAGTTGATGGTTCAGGGGCCTTGTTGCCTGAATCGAACCGAGCAGGTACAACAGCCGAGCGTTTTGTCGCCGCAATTGGTCTTCCAGAGCCAGGTGCTGCATTGGGTGGTACCTCGTGGGCTACTGCTCGAATTTCAGGTATCGCAGGCGCGGTATTGCTGCAGAATCCAAACTTAACGGCAGAGCAAGTAGTTGAGGTGATTCTTGATTCAGCTCAAGACCGTGGTGTTGCTGGCACAGACAGTGAATACGGCCGTGGCGTTATTCTCAATGCTGAGCAAGTACTTAGTAATGTGATGGGCCCTGTCGAAGTGCCGACCACACCAACTACGCCACCTGTTGATTCCGGCGGCGGTGGTGGCGGAGGCGGTGGTGGTGGCGCTATATTGTTAGTTGGCGGCGCGCTGGCAGGTGTGTTGTTGCTCAACCGAAAACCAAAGACAAAGCTAGAAAAAACATTGGTGTTAGATTCCTATGGTCGTGGTTTTCAGGTAGATCTAAACCCTCACGTTGAGATTAATGACGGCTCACTGCATCTCAGCCAGTTTTTCCATTCGCTTGAGCAAAAATCAATTAGTAGTGGTTTTCGTTTGCCTGAACTGAATACAGAGGTGGCTTTTGCGGCCGTAGCCGCGCCGGACCCGCGAGTGGATCTGATTGAATATTTTGCAACCCCTGGTGACGTCGGTATCGAAAAGGATCAGACCACAATGTCGGTTGCACTGGCGAGCAAACTCAGTAATGCTTTGTCGTTTACCGCCGGCTATCAGGTTAGCCCGAGTAGTCAATTTGGGGCCGTTAATGAACTTGAGTCGCACAGTGATTTTGGCGCAAGTTCGTTTTTAAGTGGGCAATCATTTGATTCGGTCTTGTCAGGTTTTAGTCAGCAGGCTGATACCTTGAGCTTGAGCTATGCACCGCAAAATAAGAAAACGTCAATGAAGCTTGGCTTGGTCTCGGTTGATCAGCCGGGTCGTTACAACCAAGATTCAATGTCGACCATTTTTCAGGGCAATTACCAGTTTGATGACAATGCAGGTTTGTCTGTGCAGTTCGGCCAAATAGAAGAGAAAGGCAGTGTCCTAGGCGGTGGTGGAGCAGGCGTATTTGGTGTTGAAAGCTCAAGCACGTATGCGCTGAATCTAACCGGTAAAATAGACGCGTCTGATAAGTTTTCCGTTATTACTAATTATGGTATTGGCCGCACCACGGTGGAATCATCGGACAGCAGCCTACTTAAAGATTTTTCAACTTTAAAGAGCGATTGGTATAGCCTTGGACTGATTGGCAATAACTTATTTCGTGAGCGCGATCAGTTAGGTATTGCCTTCTCGCAACCTCTGAAAATTCGTTCTGGAGAAGTTGATTACTCGGTCCCCAATCATCGATTGGCAAATGGGGATATTGGTTTTGACACTGAGCGTGTGAATTTATCTGAAACAAATGCGACTGAGCGTAATGTCGAAGCTTATTATCGTACGATGCTGAGTGACAATATGGAGCTTGGTGGTTTTGTGTCTTATCGGCAGAATCCAAATCATGTGAGTGACTATGGTGATGACACTATACTGATGGCTACGTTGCGCTTTTGGCAATAATTTGGATTTGTTGCGGAAAATAGCTAGCGCAAGGGCCTTTAACGGCCTGGGTCGCTGAGGTGCGTACGCTAAGATAGCGGGCATGCAAGCTTGTGATAATGGTACAATCGCGCGTTTACAAACTTAGCGATAGAGCCGTAGTGCCGTGAAGCTTTATAACACCGAAACCAAGACTAAAAGCGAGTTTACTCCGATAGACCCAGAACACGTTACTATGTACGTGTGCGGCCCAACGGTGTACAACTATTGTCACATCGGTAATTATCGACCGCCAGTGGTATTCGACACCTTGGTGCGTCTGTTACGATTGCAATTCCCAAAGGTTACCTACGCACGTAATATTACCGATATTGACGATAAGATTACCGCGGCGGCCATCGAACAGGGCGTCGACATTTCGGTCATTTCGGAGCGGTTTACTCAAGCCTTTCATGATGATCTTGCTGTGTTGGGCGTATTGCCTCCGGATATTGAACCTAAAGTTACTGAGCACGTTGCTGAAATCCACCAAAAGATTCAGGCGCTCATCGATCGCGGCCATGCTTATGTGGCCCAGGGGCATGTTTTGTTTAGTGTGTCGTCCTATAAAGATTACGGAGCGCTCTCCAAACGCGACCCAGAAGAATTACTTGCTGGGGCGCGCGTTGATGTTGCTGCCTATAAAGCAGACCCTGGTGACTTCGTTTTGTGGAAACCGTCGGTAGATGACCAGCCCGGTTGGGATAGTCCTTGGGGGCGCGGCCGCCCAGGCTGGCATATAGAGTGCACCGCGATGGCGGCAGCGCATCTTGGTGCAACGATTGATATACATGGTGGTGGTAATGATTTGGTTTTCCCTCACCATGAAAATGAGCGAGCGCAATCCACATGCGCGCACGATGCCAAGTTCGTTAACTACTGGTTGCATAACGGATTTGTGAATATCAATCGGGAAAAAATGTCGAAATCCATTGGTAATGTTTTGCTACTTCGCGATTTAGCAAAGCAATATCCAGGCGAGGCGATTCGCTATTTTCTATTATCGGGCCACTATCGAGCGCCTTTGGATTGGAATGACGATGTTATCGAGCAAGCTCAGAGTAGTCTCGATCGTTTATATGGGGCATTGCGCAATTTATCGGAGTTTGACGTGTCTGATGCGGACGAGTCGCAGATACCGAATGCTTTTTTAAGTGCGCTAAATGATGATCTGAATACACCGAAAGCGTTGGCTGAATTGTTCGCGCTTGCCAAACGCGCGAACACAGCTGAAACAGTTGAAGATAAGGTGCAGGTCAAAGCGGCTATGTTGCAAGCAGGTGCATTACTTGGTCTATTACAGCAAGACCCGGAAACTTGGTTTGCCGGTGATGTCAGCGAGGTTGATACTGCTCAGATTGATCAACTTATTGCTGAGCGTTTACAAGCGCGCGAAGATAAAAATTGGGCGCGGGCAGACGAAATAAGAGCGCTTTTAACCGAGATGAATGTAGTATTAGAAGACGGTGCTAATGGAACTACTTGGCGGATCGAAAAATAATATGAGCTCTATTGCAGAAATACAGTCTGAACTGGTTAGCGAGTTTGAGATTTTCGATGACTGGATGTCTCGCTATGAATACGTTATCGATCTTGGGCGCCAACTTAGTGAGTTCCCTAGCGAATGGAAAACCGATGAAAATAAAATCAAAGGTTGTCAATCGCAAGTCTGGTTGCACATGCAAATGCAGGATGGAAAGTTGCATATTGATGGAACGAGTGATGCGGCCATTGTGTCGGGTTTAGTGGCCATCGTGCTACGGGTTTACTCCGATCAAACACCGCAAGATATTCTTGATGCTAAGCCTGATTTTATTAAAGATATCGGTTTCACTGATCACCTGAGCCCAACCCGTAGCAATGGCCTGCACTCGATGTTGAGAACGATTTATCAGCGGGCAGGAAGCTACCTGTAAGATTGCGTCGTCGCTGCAGCGAATTAAACTTGACGTATTGTGAGTCAGGTTGAATACTGTGGCGCATATATTTAATACGGAAAGCTTAAGATTAGTAGTGCGAGTAATTGCTATCCTAAGTCGATTGACAGGCCGTTAAGCCCTCCCAATATGTCTGAGAGTCAAGTTTCATAACATGATATCCGCGTTAATTTCGGCAACTGCACTGGGGCAATCTCTATTGGCTGCGCACTTACTTGCACGCCGCGTTTCTCATTCCAATGTGTATTGGCCGCTTGCGATGTTTTTCTTGGCAAATGCGGTTGCTCAGTTTTGTTTTATCGTTAGAGAGCCTCAGTTTTTGGGTGCGGACCCAGTGTCGCTTTCGCAGTTGACATTGTTTAAGCTGCTTGTCGAGCTAACGTTGCCGCCTTTGTTTTGGATGTATGTGCGGGAGCTCACGTCGGAGCACTCTCGCGGCGCTCGCACGACAGATATTTGGCACTTTGTTGTTCCATTGTTACCAGGCGTGTTGTTGGCTCTAGTGTTGACGAAGTTGTCTAGTGCTACCGAGCCTAGTTTTATTGATCAGCTTAATGGCGTGCTGAACCTTGCAGCGCTTGCGCAGTTTTGTATCTACGTTGCATTTATGATGCGACGCTTGAAGCGATATCGGCGAAAGCTTATGGATTTATTCGCGAGTACTACTAAGTTTGAACTACGCTGGTTTCGATGGGCGCTAGGTTTGATTTCTCTTGGTGTGGCATTGGAACTAAGCGCGGAAGTACTTAACGCGATGTACCAAATACCGAATCCGTATAAGCCTTGGAACGACCTTCTGCGTGTAGTTTTAATTTGGTTTTTTGCCGTGTGGGGGCTTCGTCAACGACCCGATCTACGAATCGAAATTATCAAATCTAACCCTGAGGGCACCGTATCGGCTAAGTACGAAAAGTCAGCACTTACCCGAGATCAGCTAGCGGAAGTGTCTATAAAAATACGGGCGGCGCTGGAAGAAGCCAAAGGTTATCGAGACCCAGCTTTGTCGCTTAGAAGTTTGGCCGACCAAATTAAGGTATTGCCTAACTATGTGTCTCAAGCATTGAACATGGAGATTAATGAGACTTTCTTTGACTATGTAAATGGCCTTCGAGTTACTGAAGCTATGATTCTGCTCCGTGATACTGACAAAACTGTTCTGGCCATCTCGTCAGAAGTGGGGTTTAACTCGCGTTCTTCATTTTACGCGGCTTTCAAGAAGCAGACTGGAAAAACACCAACGACCTATCGAAATGCTCAGTTGAGTTCTCAATAGTGTCTTTCCCGTCATAGTAAGACGACAGACACTCCAAAATTTGTTGTTATACGTCTGCAAGCACTAGATACGGTTTTACAGAACGGCGTTCAGATACGTTGATTTGGTCCCCCCCTAAGAACCAAATCGTGGATAGTTTCTGATCCTGTAAAGCTGCGTTGTTTGTGATATGAGGGTTGCTAAGATTCGCAAAAAGCGCATGGATATAGGGTTTGCCTGCGAAGTTTTATTCCCAACTAACCATATTGCTGTAAACGTTTGCGTATAAAGAGACCAATTATATAGGTTTCAAGCATTGCACTTTGAACATCCTGGCAAAGTGCAGTGTGTCTATTTTGGCGGTAGTGGAAAGAGTCATTTTTACTACCGCCATTTCTTTATATTTCCAAAAGCGATTCGGCCAGCTGAGCATTCAATCAGCCAATCATTAGCGAGACTGCGCCCTACAATTCTGCATCAATGCAATGGAAACTGGCATCCTGCGTTGTGTTCTCCATATATTTAGAGCCTAGATAATTTCTTGCCACGCTACTGACATAACGGTGTCAGCACACCCCAATTAGAATTGCCGTCGTTGGTTGCTCGTTACTTGAAACTTGTGCCAACTTATTTTCAATAATTCCAATATAAGGTGACATAATGAACAATATTCTTACATGGTGCGAAATACCGGTAACAGATATCGAGCGTGCAAAAGCTTTTTACAGTAATGTTTTCGGCGTAAAATTTATCGACGAAGAAATGGAGGGCATGAAAATGGCGATGTTTGAAACGAGCAGCCCAACGGCGGCATCTGGAGCTTTGGTGAAAATGGAGGGTTATGCGCCAACGACAACCGGCACTGTTCCTTACTTATGGGCTGGAGACAACTTGGAGCCAGCCTTAGAGCGTGCCGCTAAGTCGGGAAGTGAGGTCGTGGTTCCTAAGACAGCAATCAAGGATGGAGCTGGCTTTTTCTCGCAGTTTATTGACTGTGAAGGGAATCGAATTGGCCTTTTTAGCTTAGCCTAGTAGGCTATGCAATTAGTGTTTTTATAACAGAGGGTTCGCTTGCGTCGCGCAGATAGGTTGTTCCAAATTGTTCAGATTTTACGTAATCGACGGTCGGTAACCGCCGCTTACTTGGCTGAGCGTTTGGAAGTGTCTATTCGGACAATCTATCGTGATATTCAAGACCTCAGTTTGTCTGGCATTCCAGTAGAGGGCGAGGCAGGCGTTGGCTACATGCTTCGCCACTCTCTGGATGTGCCGCCGCTCATGTTTAACGAGGATGAAGTTCAGGCTATTGTACTAGGCGCGCGAATGGTTAAAACATGGGGCGGGCCGGCGTTGTCGCTGGCTGCGCAACAAGCTATTGAAAAAATTGAGGGCGCTCTACCGCAAGACCTGAAGCACCTGACAACCGAAAGTCATATTTATGCGATTCCTTACGATTTTGGTGAGGCGTCCATGGACAATATGGAGCAAATAAGAGAAGCCATTAATAGCAAGTTAGGCATCAGTTTTGATTATGAACGGCGCGATCGGGCTAAGTCGCATCGCAAGGTAAATCCGTTAGCGCTCTATTTTTGGGGTAAGGTTTGGACGCTCACTGGTTGGTGTCACTTACGAGACGATTTTAGAAATTTTCGGATTGACCGTATGAGCAATATTGCTAGCACCAAGCTCCCGTTTATAGACGCGCCTGGCCAAAGCCTATACGACTATATAGAGCTGATGAAGCAACAGTTAAAATAGCAGTGCACACACAGCGATACTTGGTTTATAGTCATCATTCCCGATCTTGAATACTAATATCGTACTTTTTTATGATTGAATAGATTGTGCCTCTTTTCATCCCGAGCGCTTGAGCGGTTTTTGAAATGTTGTTATCAAAACGGTCTAGATGATGCTCAAGTAAACGCTTTTCAAATGCGTCTTTGGCTTGCTTTAAACTTATACGGTCGGTCAAACTCTGATTTGTGAGTTCCGATACAGCATTGGAAGTGAGTCTTTCTTTCGAGAATGTAAAGAAGTGTCCCATATCGGTGATGCCATGCATTCTTTCGCTGCGCAATGAAAAAAGTAAGAATATAGTCGAAGCCACCGGAAACACCAGTGCGGCCGATATTCTATAGCCTAGCTGCATGGCAATCATGACCGTAAAGCCAACGAGAATCATTGGCAGAATGGCTACAATTGTATATAAACATTGAGCTTGATGCGCTTTTTGCGTGGCAGTTAGGTATCCTCGGGTTAACGTGGCCAAGGTAAAAACGAAAACACCCAAAGTATAGGTTTGGAAGGCAAAGTAGAAACTCCCTTGCTCAGCCGTGACGGTGTAGCCAATGGACTTGACTCCAGACACGATTAAGTCTGTATAGAACACAAAACTCGTAAATATAATTGCGGTAGCCATTAACGTGATAAACACGGGTTTGCTTACTCGGCTATTGCTTACGTTAAGAGTGTAAACACAAATGTGAGACAGAGCGAAAAAGGTAATGGCGTAATATGTTCTGACTAAGAATTCAGAAGCCTGACCGTTTAATAAGCCCATTATCACGAGCAACTCGGATACATTGTGTAAGGCAAATAACATCACCATGCACAAAAACAATTGAGATGATTCATTCGCCTTGCGTGCAAAAAAGACGACGGTGAGTTTTAACAACAGCGCAACGAATGCGGGTATTGCGTAAAGTTCCATAATTTTTTGTCTTCCAAACCCTCGCATTAGTTAAATACGGTACCCAAACTCACCGACGACTAATCCAGAGCCAGAATGGATACCACCTATACGATCTCCCTTCTTGACTTTACCACTTTTCAGTAATTTCTCATAATTGAGAGGAAAGGTTGCCGAAGCGACATTGCCAAGCTTGTGATAAGTTTTGATCATTCTCTCAGGCGGAACAGTGCTAATGGCCGTGAATTTTTCAAATGGTCTTCGTCCAGTTTGATGGCTCAACATCCAGTCGAAACGATCCCAGCCTAGTTTGTCGAGTGTTTCGTTGATGATTTTTCGGTGCATCCAAATCGAGGCGCCAACAATTGGGCCCATCATCATTTGACCATCGAACGAGCCATCGGAATTAACTCGGTAAAAGCATTTTTCGATGTGCGAACTGTCTGACTTGGTGTTAAAGAGCTCGAACCCACCGCTTTCGTTAGATTTTGATTGGCCTAACACGACCGCACCGCCAGCATCACCAACAGATAGAGCACCAATTACATTCATTGCTCTTGCCTTGGGGGCACCTTTTTGCAAAAACTCGACCGCCGCGCGCAATACCCGGCTAGGTACTTCTCCTGTTGTTACAAGGGCATAGCGTATGGCGCCACTTTTTAAAAAATGATTGGCGATTTCGATGCCATGCATAAACCCGAAGCAAGCGTTAGACACGTCAAACGCGTGATTCGCATTCAACCCCAGTGCATGCTGGATAGTGTGAGCGGTCGCTGGCTCAGATTGATCTCGTTCGATACCACAGAATAGTACTAAGTCGATTTTCGTTGGATCAAGTTCAGGACAGTCCTCAATGGCTTTTCGAGCTGCTGGAATTGCTAGCTCGGAGGGCAGGGAGCCAGAGGGCGCCATGCGGCGTTCGATAATACCCATCTCTTTGGACATCCAGTCCGTTTGGATGCCATAGTTCATTTCGGAATTAAACTCTTCGAATAGATGGTCCGATTTGAGAATTTCCGTTGGCAGGTGTGTCCCTACAGAAAGTATTCGAGTGTTGTTATTAGTTTGATCTTGATAGTCGAATGAAGAATGGTAGTTCATATAAAAACCTCGTGTTGGAGAATAAAGTTGTTGAGGTTCTAAATGTAACGTACCCAATTAGGGCTTCTTGACATCCTGCAATTGAGAAAATCGACACAAGCAGCAGCGCTGCTGGTCAATGCGGCGATGCTTATATCAAATCAACGCACCGTTGAGCTTAGCTTTTGCTAAGCAGTTCATCCATGATCTCCATTGCTAACGCTTTTTGGTCAGAGGCCGGTAACGCGCGTATTTTTGCCTTTAAGTCGTCAATTATGGTGTGTTTTGAGGCTTTATATGTCTCTTTTTCTTCTTTGGTTTGAGTTGTTTTGTAATGAGTTTGGCCAGTTGCTAGCCATTCAACTTCACATTCAAGGGCGCGAGCGAGTTGTACGATTTTTGAAGTGTTTTTGGCTTTGCCCGAAACAAGTTTGTAGACCATGCCCTGCGAAATATCAGCACGATTCGCAACGCCCTCTTGAGTCAGTTGGAGCTCTGACATTCGTTGTCTAATGCGATTGGCTAAATTCATGACCGGATGATATTACTTAAGTATTGATGGCAACAATTACTATAGTGTTGACTATTAATTACTTAGGTAATAATATGTGGGTTGCAAATACATCGCTCCGCCATAGATATGAGGGGCGATAGCCACGTACTCCCGATTTAGTTCCCCCCCAAAGAGGAGCGCGTTTAGGGTTGGCCCCGGCGATAACATCAAAGGGGTGTCTTTTTTTAAAGGCCGCTTGCTGACACAAGCATTCAACAGGCTATTTTCAACAAAACACTGCCAAAGCCCGGCTCAACTGGATACAATACACGGCTTAATAAATATCCGTAATCGCAACTGACGTTTCAGTTGTTTTTAGATTCAGGCTAAGCCAAGGCTAAAGTTCCAATGCAGCAAGAATATGATCCGCAAGGGCTCGAAGTGGCCGCTCAGAAAAAGTGGGCAGAAAATGACGAGTTTAAGGCGGTAGAAAATAGCGACAAAGAGAAGTTCTATTGCCTCGAGATGTTTCCATACCCTTCGGGTAAGTTACATATGGGGCATGTTCGCAACTACACCATTGGTGATGTTATTAGCCGCTACCAAAAATTGCTGGGCAAGAATGTTCTGCACCCAATGGGGTGGGATGCATTTGGTTTGCCGGCGGAAAACGCGGCGATTCAAAACAAAACTGCGCCTGCAGCATGGACCGTTCAAAATATTAGTAACATGCGCGAGCAGCTAAAGCGACTCGGTTTTAGTTATGACTGGAGTCGAGAGCTGGCAACCTGCGAGCCCGATTATTATCGCTGGGAGCAATGGTTTTTTACCAAGCTGTACGAGCGTGGATTGGTTTACAAAAAAGAATCAGAGGTTAATTGGGACCCAATTGATCAAACGGTGCTTGCCAACGAGCAGGTTATTGATGGCCGCGGTTGGCGTTCTGGCGCATTGGTAGAGAAGAAAAAGATACCCCAATGGTTTATCAAAATTACCGCGTATGCAGAAGAGCTGCTAGCCGGATTAGATGAACTGGATGGGTGGCCAGATTCCGTCAAAACCATGCAACGTAACTGGATAGGTCGGTCAGTTGGTGCTGAGGTGGAGTTTGCGGTGGATGGCGCAGATGATTTGCGCGTTTTCACAACTCGGCCTGACACCATTTTTGGCGTGACGTACTTAGCCGTTGCTGCCGACCATCCGTTGGCGATTAAGGCATCTGAAGGAA
>CALKRK010000014.1 GCA_937989675.1 uncultured Arenicella sp.
ATGTTGCGCCTAAATTCTTCTTTTAAGACATTCATGATCATCTTAGCGGTGCCCTCACTCGCTTTCAATGCCACATTGCCTTCAAAACCATCACAAACAATGACGTCCACTTTGCCATTGAATATCTCGTCAGCCTCAATATAGCCAACATAGTTTAGGTCACTATCAGCAAGCAATTGCGAAGCCTTCTTCACCTTCTCGCTGCCCTTTATTTCTTCGGCGCCAACATTAAGCAGGGCGACTCTCGGCGCTGGTTTTTTATCGACATACTCGGTTAACACAGAGCCCATTACAGCAAACTGCACCAGCATTTCTGGCGCAGAATCCACATTAGCGCCTAAATCAAGCATGTGCACTGTTTGGCTTTGATCGAGGCACGGCATGGTTGAGATTATCGCTGGCCGGTCAATGCCAGAAATGGTTTTAAGCACAAACCTTGCTGTGGCCATCAATGCACCGGTATTTCCCGCGCTTACAGCCGCCTGTGCCGTGCCCTCTTTAACTAAATTAATCGCCACCCGCATGGACGAGTCCTTTTTGCGTTTCAGTGCTAGGGCTGGAGATTCATCCATTTCAACAACCTGAGTTGCCGCTTGAATTCGCAAGCGACCACTACTCTCTAGAGTGTTGCCTTGGCTATTGGCGACAATCGGCTCAAGTTCTTCGGCAAGACCAACCAAGATAATTTTATGTGCAATATTTTCCGGTTTATTCAGAAATGAGATTGCGGCCGGAACGGTGATTTCCGGGCCGAAATCGCCTCCCATTGCATCAATCGCAATGGTGGTCGAATTAGGTGGTAGTGGCATGCTGTTCTGATTTCCTGAGCGGTTTAGAAACGTACTTATTAACTTAGTAATGTAAGGTTTTGAACTTCGCTGTTCGTTTCCACACTTGGGTTATTATTATTTTAGTACAATCGAATGACAACTTTTCAATAGTTTTATACTTTATCTGACTAATGTATATCACTTCTAGAAATTGATTCCAAAGTAAAAAAGGCCTCGAAATCGAGGCCTTTTCCAACTTCTCAGTGAGAAATTGTATCAACAGGTACGCAGTAAAACTTAGTTAGCGGTTTTTACGTTAACGACTTTTTTGCCTTTGTAGTAACCTGTTTCAGTGATCTGATGACGACGATGCAATTCGCCTGTCATTGAATCGGTTGACAGCGTTGGGGCTTCCATTGCGTCATGTGAACGACGCATGCCGCGACGTGAATTTGATTTTTTACTCTTTTGTACAGCCATGATATGCCTCGCTGAATGTGTCTATTCTGTATAAATAACTGTTATGAAACAGCTGTTTAACAATAATGGTCGAGCAATTGCGCTGCGCCACTATCGTGGTATTCGAAATTTGGCCGAATGATATAGAGTGAGGCCTGTTGTGTCAAAGAAATATCGCTGTTTTTTAGGGTTTTTGAGGATTATTTATACTCGGCAACAAGCGTTATTTTAGCCCTCAATATTAGCCATTCGCACCTCGGCCTTAAGATGTGCAAACAGACTCAAGAAAACCTCTTCGATGGCATTGTAATTTGACTCGACCTCAGTGGCTCCACCGCTTAGTTTATTTTCAAATCGAATGCGTTTGCTCACTTGGTTTATGGTTGCGTCGATGCCGGCCATGTCTCCGTATTGCCGCAACCAATCATGCTCACTCATTTTGGACACAACAAATTGCATGCGTTGCGGCATCCAATCTCGGCACGCGAGTAAACCGGCATAACACTGATCGATAAACTCCTCGAATTCCACTTTCGCAAATGTAGACCAATGCTTAATCAGAAAATAGTCGAAAGCTATGTCTGTGATAACACCTGCGTAGCGCCGGCGCTCGCTCGAAAAAAGAGGCCTTAAAGCCTTTACCTCTTCAAATTTATCGGTTGTTTTATCGACGAAACGATGATTTTCAATACCCAGTAATATTTCGGATGGCAAACGACTTTGTAAGTCCGCCTCTGGTTTGAAATCGCCCATAAGATTGCCGGTAAATGACAATGGCGTGCGTTTCGAGAAAAACAAATGACTCAGATAGTTCATGCTCGCTAGTATAAGATAAGAGCTCAGGATTTATTTCAAAATCCGCAGGCAAATCTGAATAGCTGTAACTAAACCGCGTAAACAAACCATACGGCTTACAAAACACCAAAATCAAGGCAAGCAAAACCATGAAAAACATTGTCGTATCAGTCATTTTAATTCTATTAGTTGGCTGTAACTCCTCACCGGAACTATCCCCAGAACAACAGGTGAGAAATACAATTGCTGCAATCGAATTAGCCACTGAAGAACGTTCCTTATCTGGCGTTATGGAGCATGTGAGTGATCAGTACGCCGATCATCAAGGTAACGATAAAAAGGCGATTAAACAGATGTTTCAACTGCAGATAATTCGTAATCAGCAGATAAACATCTTCTCGGTTGTGCGTGATCTAGAGGTCGAAGGCCAGTTTGCTAGCGCTGAAGTATCGGCCGCGATGGCGTCCAGAGACGTTGATCTGTCGAATGAGTCAAACCGGCTAAGAGCCGATACACATCGATTTTCCGTCGCCTTTGCTAACGAAGATGGAGAATGGAAGGTACGCAGTGTGAGCTGGCAACGCGGTTGGTAGTTTATTAACGCAGTTCCTTACGCAAAATTTTACCAACATTGCTTTTGGGTAAATCATCCATAAATTCAACGACTTTAGGCCGTTTATAACCAGTAAGATGTTCTTTGCAATGCGCACGTATGTCTTCTTCTGTTAAGCTTTGGCAGCTTGGCACCACAAACAGTTTCACCACTTGGCCCGCATTACGATCATCAATACCAATAGCCGCTGACTCGGTAACTTTAGGGTGCTGATTAACCACATCTTCCAGTTCATTTGGAAAAACATTAAAGCCAGACACTAGGATCATATCTTTCTTACGGTCTAACACTCGAATATAACCTTGCTCGTCTACGCTAACGTAGTCACCGGTGCGCAGATAACCGTCGTCTGTCATCACTTCTTCAGTTGCGTCCGGTCGCTTCCAGTAACCGCGCATAACTTGCGCACCTGCAACACATAACTCACCTGTCTCGTTAAGCCCAACTTCCTTACCATCATCATCGAGTAATTTAATTTTGGTGCCAGGAAGCGGCAAACCGATACTGCCATTAAACTCGGTGGCTGTTATAGGTACGGAGGAAACACCAGGGGCGCATTCAGATAAGCCATAAGCTTCGATCACTGGGCAACCAGTTCTGGCCTGCCACTCCTCAGCCACATCGCGGGTCACGGCCATGCCGCCAGCGAAGGTAAGATTTAGTCGTGAAAAATCAATATCGTCAAATCCGGGGGTATCAAGCAACTTTCGCAACAGGGTTGTCACCGCTGTGATACCAGTAAGTTCGGTTTTTTTCAGCAATTTCACAAAACCGTTAAAGTCACGTGGGTTCAGCACTAAAACATTTTCAGCACCAATGCTCATCATGACCATCAGGTTAACCGACATACAAAAGATGTGGTACATCGGCAACGGCGCAATAATGCACTGCCGCGAATCGGCGTTCAGCGCTGGCTTAGTCCATTCGCGAGACATAAGGATGTTGGCGATCATATTACGATGCGTAATTTCAACCCCTTTTGGTACGCCGGTTGTGCCACCGGTGTATTGAAGGAACAGCAAATCTTCATGGCCAAGCTCAGCATCAAGCAATTGATCCGTTCGCCCTCGGTATTTTCCCAGAGCTTTGCGAAAATCTATCGCGCCTTTGATCGAATAGGACGGAACAGCCTTTTTTATGTACTTTGCAGCGTTGTTAATAAGGAAGGCTTTACTGGCAGGCAAACAATCGCCTAACCTGGTCACTATGACATTTTCGACCGGCACACTCTCCAGCGCTTTTTCAACTTCACAAGCGAAACTTTCGAGCACAAGAACAGTATTAGCGCCAGAGTCATTAAATTGTAGTTTGAGCTCTCGTTGCGTGTACATTGGGTCAATGTTTACAATGATCAGCCCCAGACGAATAGCGCTTAGCACGGCAACTGGATACTGAATCAGATTTGGCAGCATGATCGCAAATCGATCCCCCTTTTTTAGACCCAGATCATGTTGCAAGTAGCACGCAAATTGTTGCGTAAGTACTTCCAGCTCACCAAAATTAATGGTGTGATCAAAACTGGTATAGGCGGGTTTTACCGCATGCGTTCTACATGAGCTTAAAAACACGTCCAACACAGACGAATACTCGTTGGTATCAATGGTGTGCGGTACACCCTCGGGGTATGAGTTTAGCCAAACGGGTTTCATATGGGTTGATCTCTTGCAAAGAAGTGTTAATGATCGATGTCGAGAACATAACTGACACTTTGTCTTATTGTCAATCCATTCTAACTGATAGATAATATAGCTCTCAGAATTTACAGAAAACGCGCCAGATTTACGCTCTGGTCAGCAAAAACATGACAAATATCCACAATAAGGCGGTTTCACAGCCAGCCAGCGAGCACGCAGCGATTACTGTGTGCGCCCTATACAAATTTGTGACATTGGAAGATTATCGGGATCGTCAACCGATCATGCTCGATAAGCTAAATGAACTCGAGATTAGGGGCACCCTGCTTCTTGCCAATGAAGGCATTAATGGCACAATTTCCGGGGCGAGAGCAAATATATGCAAGTTTATTGATTGGCTAAGAAACGACCCTCGGTTGGCGGACCTTGACACCAAACTTTCGTACCACCAGGAAGCGCCCTTTCATCGAACTAAGGTAAAACTTAAAAAAGAGATCGTGACCATGGGGGTTGAAGGCATTGACCCGAATAAAGTGGTCGGTACCTATGTTGAGCCACAAGATTGGAATGATCTGATCAGTGACCCCGAGACCTTACTCATCGACACACGTAATGAGTATGAATTCGGGATCGGTACGTTCAGCAACGCAGTGAACCCTCATACGGAAACTTTTCGCGAATTTCCAGATTATGTTAGCAACAATCTCGACCCCGCCAAGCATAAAAAAGTTGCCATGTTTTGCACTGGAGGCATCCGCTGTGAAAAAGCGTCGGCTTTTATGAAGGAACAGGGTTTTGAAGACGTGTATCACCTTAAAGGCGGTATTTTGAAGTATTTAGAAACGGTGGATCAGAAAGAAACCTTGTGGAATGGTGAGTGCTTTGTTTTTGATGAACGAGTTGCCGTTAATCACTCACTGGACAAAGGCAAGTACGACCAATGTCATGCGTGTCGCTACCCTATTACTGAGCAGGAAAAAGAATCCGAGCATTATGTGCCTGGAGTAAGTTGCCCAAAATGCTACGCCAGCTTAACTGAGGCTCAAAAAGCCCGTTTTGCCGAGCGCGAAAAACAGGTTCAACTTGCGAAACAGCGGGGTGAAGCGCACATCGGAACAGACAGCCGTTTAGCAGCAGACGTACACCGCCAGCAGAAACTATCAGATAAAGAGCGGCAACGCCGCCTAAAAACAGCCACTTAGAAATACTTAGCTGGCTCCAATTTAAATTTAATTTTTGGGAAATACCAATGTTGTTTAGAAACTCCCTTGCCATTTTTGTTACAATGACAACGATTTTGCTGCTGCCTGTGCAATCCGTAAACGCGTCAGTTTCGTCCCTATCACGAGAGACCTTTAAGGAAGCGCCGAATCGTCGTTGGGTAGTGTCGATAAATTGTGAGAGCTCCACTGAGCCGCAACTTATCAGCCGGCCACTAGATTCAGGCCAATGGTGCACCAACGAATCACCACAAACATGCAGTTCGGATAAACTTGCCTTGGCGAAGCGTCTGTGTGAGGATGTCGCCGCGAAGGCCAGTGTTGCTGGTCAAACTGCCTATCCAAGTGCGGTAGCAACAACTGCTAAGCCAACTACGCCGCTTGATGTAGCATCACCAGACACGGCAAGCGTATCTCAATCAACGCAGATTGATGCAAAGAATCGTGGTGAATTGTTACAAGAAAAAATTCAAATCGAGGAGCAACGCATTCAAGTTCAACAACGTAAGTTGGAATTGCAGCGCAAAGAATTAGAGCTTAAAAAGAGCCAAATCAGCAATTCGTAATGACCGTAAATGTGGTCTCCACGTAATGCAATAAATTGGTAAATATCAACTAAGTTTGATGGTGCGATAACAGCACTAGCTTGATAAACAAATTAATGATGAACATGTACTTTAGCAAATTAAATAGATTAGGTAATTTTGGGGTGGCAATCTGTCTGGCGTGTATTTCTTCTGTAGCGCTTTCAGAGGTAGAAAGCCTAACGACTGAAGAATTTGTGCAATATGGCCCAGAAGACGCATATTGGCAGTTTACGGCAACCTGCAAAGACGGTGCTGAACGAATTGTACAGCGTAAAACAGATGGCAATAATTGGTGCTCAAAAGCGCTTGAAGGCTACTGTGACGCGAATCGAGAATCGGCGGCCGAGAAAGTCTGCAGTGAGGCTTTCGTCGAGGAATACGCTAACTCAGAGCAAGTCAGAAAAGCAGAACAAGAAGCCTCTCGAGCGAAAGCGCAGGCTGAAGCGCGCAAGCGCGAAGATGAGCGCCGTGCGGCTGATCAAAGAGCAGCTGAGCAACGAGCACGTCAGGCCGCAGCTCAAGCAAAAGCCGCTGAGGAAGCAGAAAAGGCAAAAGAGGCTGAAAATCAACTTTCGATTGAAGAGCAATTGCTAAAAATTGAACAAGAAAAGTTAGACCTTCGCCGTCAAGAGCTAGAGTTACAAAAGCGTGCTATCGAAATTGAAGACATTCTTAAAACAGAAGAATGAACGGCTTAGAACTTTTATTCTGTTAGTTTTCTGCTAAGCGTTGTTTTAGAAAGTTTTTTGCCTCTGGCCATTCGGTGTCTAGCATTGAGTAACAATGCGTATGCCGATAACGTCCGTCCGGCATAATCTTATGGTTGCGTAATACGCCTTCAAATTTCGCTCCCAACCTCTGAATAGCCGCTTGCGAGCGCTTATTTTCGTTGTCGGTGTGCCATTGAACACTGATACAAGCCATTACCTCAAACGCGTGAGTTAACAGCATTAGTTTGCATTCGGTGTTAATCGCGGTGCGTTGGGCTGATTCCGCATACCAGGTGTAACCAATCGAGAGGTTTCGGTGATCTGGCTCAATAAAGTAGTAACGCGTGGCTCCAACGATTTTTTGATCCGACACGCGTCTTACAACAAATGGCAGTTCCTTGCCTTGGTCACGATTTTCCAGCGCAGCTTTGATACTACTCTCCATTTGCTCCGGCGCCGGCACTGTGGTGAAACGTAGGTTCCAAAGCTTTCCGTCACTTGCGGCTTGCGTTAACGCCTCGGCGTGACAAACATTAAGCGGTTCCAGAGCCGCGTGTTTGCCTTGTAACAATAGATCAGGCGACAAGCCATCCAGCATGCGCTGGCGAGCGCTAGTCATGCGTCATATCAGCATAAGGGTTGGCAAAATTCAGGGGTACCGTATTCGCAAATTGGTCGATGCTTAAAGCTTGACTATCAATATTAATTTCATGGTCCTCAATAATACCTGAGCCAAAATTGTAGATAACATTAAGCTGGCCGTTGCAAGCTTGTTCATCATAGGCCTTTGCTTTTTCACGAACGCTTGCGCGGCGTTCCACATAAGCGTTGAACGCATCATCACCATAGCGCGTTGCTAGCATCTTGTTGACAACTTTAGGGGATAACACCGTTGCAGTGGCATTGTTGCCGCCAAACCCCTTTGAGTTCAAAAATGCGATATCCATCTCCGCAGCTTGGTCCTGCAAAACAATGTCTAGATGTTCATCAAATACATCCTCGGCAACTTTATCCGTGGTTTTAATACCAGGGATAATTCCATCCGCAAAAACACCGAGTGTATTAGCGAGTTGATCGCCACTGGCTGGCCCCAATGGATGACCCACAAATGCTTTTACCGCAGTTACCGGCCATTCGTTGATTCCGAAGCCTTTTGCAACCTTGTCAAAAATCATGGATTCGGTAATACGGTTTTGCGGAGTACTGGACCCATGGGCCTGAATGAAGGAGCGCTCTTGTACCGCTTCTTTACCAACAATGGCGGCCGCGGCAGCGACGGCTTTGGAAACGGTGATGTAGTTCCCTGCCCCAGGTGACGAGATGGATTTCTTGAATCCATCGGCATTAACAAACACGTTCGGAACCGCACCATAGATATCAGCGCCAAGTTCGATAGCCAACTCATCGTCCATCAAGATAAAGAACTGTGAAGACTCACCCATCGTAAAACCTGCATTCTCACCGAATGGGCGAGATGCACGGCGATGATCTGCTTGTTCGGTGCCATCCAATTTAGCAAGTCGTTCATCTGTACCCAGCGCACTCATCGCCGCAAAGCCTTCCATTACTTCAGGGGTGACCGGTGCTTCGCTGGAACCACAGATCACAACTCTATGACGCCCAGCTACAATGTCATCGACAGCTAAACGCAAGTTATACAAAAACGTAGCACATGCCCCAGCCATCGCGCCGGTGGTGCCAACACTGCCGCACATATAGGCATTCACAAAATCAGCGGGCATAGAGTTCAGCCCAAGTGGCATCTGTTTGGAGCTGGCGCGCCCGGAATTTAGGCGTGCTTTCATATAACCAGCAATGCCCATTTCATCTGTTTGACCCAAACCGCTAGCCGCGAACACAGCAATTTGATCAGGGTCAACTCGGGCTACTAGATCTTGCCAATCAATGCCCATTGAATTCAATGCATCGGACGCGCCTAAAACTGTGAGCTGTAGGCCACGCGGATGAAAGCGTGATTGATACTGCTCAGCCGGGTCAAACCCCGTAGGCAAGATACCGCCAGACTGAACATCAAACTTACGAAACGAAGTCATTTTAACCGACAAATTTCCTTGCACAGTGACTTTGACTGTTTTATCGTCCAAAGTTTCCACCACCCAATTGTCAGGGCTTGGCTGAGGCAGGTCTCTACGCCGCAGAGTGAACTCTGAGGTTTGCTCACTATCAAGCGTAAGATCTTTCGAGCCAGGCACCCTCTCAACATCAAAATGTGCTTTAGTAATGCGCCGAATTAGAGTGTTTTCCTCTACCGTAGCTTGATATTTGTCGGCAACTTGCTCAGCTGACAATTCCGCCCCACTTTGATCGACATATACACCATCTCGAAACTCGACTAGCTTCATGATGCTGGCCAAGCTAAGCACTGTGCTAATTCGTTTTTCACCTTCTAGGCTACCAAGAACAGTTCGACGGTATGCATGGTGAAACGAGCTGCGGCCAGCGGCATTATAGCCCCCAAAGCCAACAATAACGGGTAAACGGGTCATGAGAAGTAAAGCTCCAGCGTCAGAAATGCGGTAATATGGCAATTATATGTCCATTCAAGCCTATTTAATATGGTTAATCAGCCATATTATAGGTCATTCTAGCCATATTGATTTACCAGTAGACTATGAGAATTGCTTTTCTTATCACACCTCAGATGTTGGTTACCAGTTTAACCAATGCTTATGAGTTGCTCTACGCCGCCAATCAAACTGCGAAAATACGTTTAAGTGACCAATACGATAAAATTGAAATGGTCAAGATTGCGACCCAGCAAGAGCGCGCGGATTTTGGTACTGGGCTAAGCTTGCAGCCTGATCAAATTATTAGCCGCGACGCGTTTGATATGGTGTATTTGCCCGCATTGTGGCGTAACCCCAGACCCGTTGTTAAACAAAATCAAGCGATCGTGGATTGGGTTCGCTGGCAGTATGAACACGGCGCGATCATCAACGCGACGGGTACAGGCGTATGCTTTGTCGCTGAGGCCGGACTACTTAACGAAAAACCGGCGACCACCCATTGGCACCACCTTGAGAAATTCGCGCAGGACTACCCTTTGGTTGAATTAAAACGCCAGCATTTCATCACAAACGCTGGCAAAATTTATTGTGCCGCAAGCATTAACGCGCAAACAGATCTAACCCTGCACCATGTTCATCGTATTTTTGGCAAAGAAATTTCTGATCACCTCGCACAGCATTTTTCACACGAGGTGCGTCAGCCTTTTGACCGTTTGAGTTTCACGCAGAAAGAAAACACAAACCATCCTGATGAGGTGATACTACAAGCCCAACTTTGGATGCAAAACCACTTAAACAAAGCGGCTATATCAATGCGCAAACTGGCCGAGCTTTTCGGAATGAGCCAGCGTAACTTTACTCGTCGCTTTCGTAGCGCGACTAACATGACCCCGTTGCAGTACCTGCAAAGTCAACGCTTAACGGAAGCTAAAGAGTTACTTCAGAATAGCAATTTGAGTATTGCAGAAATAGCCTATCGTGTTGGCTATATCGACGTGAGTTATTTTACTAAGCTGTTTAAGCAATTTTCGTCGATCACACCAAAAGAATACCGGACAACGGTGCGTGCAAAATTGTTCAGTAGCAATAGTAGATTAACCGACAATTAACTAAACACAGAAAGCGCACAGATTAGGTATACTCTTAATAATCATTTAAGGAGTACTCAATATGAAACTTGTTTTTAGATTTCTTGTTCTTGCCGCCCTACTGTCACCAATTATCTCAAGCGCTCAAAGCTCCCAGGAAAAAGGCTTAGAGATAGCCAAAAAAATGAAAGCCCGAGATATCGGCTGGGGAAATTCCCAAAGTGAGATGGTGATGACTCTGCGCACCAAAAAGGGCCAGGAAATTGTTCGCCAAATGCGTAACAAGGCGCTTGAAGTAGAAGGTGATGGCGACAAAGCACTCACGATTTTTGATACACCTTTGGATGTAAAAGGCACATCGTTTTTATCTTTTTCGCACACCGTTGGCAATGATGACCAGTGGATATTTTTACCAGCTGTAAAGCGGGTTAAGCGTATTGCCTCGCGTAATAAATCAGGCCCGTTTTTGGGTAGTGAGTTCGCGTTTGAAGACTTATCTTCATTTGAAATCGAAAAATTTAGTTTTAATTTTTTACGCGAAGAAGAGTACAACGGCACAACGATGGCGGTAGTCGAAATGGACCCAGTGGATAAGTACTCGGGTTATACAAAAGTTCAAGCTTGGGTCGATTTAGAACATTATCGACCACACAAACTGGATTTTTATGATCGTCGAGACACTTTGTTGAAAACACTAACAATCTCAGACTACAAGTTATACAAAGATAAGTATTGGCGCGCTGATCGGCAATCGATGATCAATCATAAAACGGGCAAGAGCACCGACATTGAAGTTAAGAACCTAGAGTTCGATGTCGGCCTAACCGATGGAGACTTCAACGAAAACAGACTCCAACGTATTCGCTAAAGTCTCTTTCTGATGTCCAACAAAAAACTAGGGCTCGCGTTGTTAGCGGCCACCTTGTCTTCGCACGCGTATGCCGACTCAAGCTTCGATGGAAGCGTTGAACTAGAGCAACGTATTTTTTTTAATAGTGTTTCCGCCGATGTTGATGAAACTAACGCAGGATTTAGTAACAGCGCCACTGGCCGTGGGCAAACTTCCGCTCGCCTACTAATGGAATACTTTAAGGATTGGAACAATGGCGATGATCAACTTGTGTTCGAGCCCTTCTTAAGATTGGACAGCGATGATGAGGAACGCACACACGTTGATGTTCGGCAACTTATCTATTCACACCTAACAGATAAATCGGAACTCGCGGTCGGCATTGGGCGGGTTTTCTGGGGCGTTACCGAAACACAACATCTCGTAGACATTGTGAACCAAACCGATGGTGTCGAAAATATTGATGGCGAAGACAAACTAGGCCAACCAATGGTGCGTTACTCATACTTT
>CALKRK010000015.1 GCA_937989675.1 uncultured Arenicella sp.
TGGCCGCCTTAGAAGCACTAAATCTGGATATCAAAAAAATAACAACCGCGCACAATGCTCGCGTGTTTAGCATGGCGGATTTACGCGCGTCAGTCGCGGAGTTTAAAGAAACAGTTTGCTCTGGCAACAGACCAGTGTGTAGTTCCTAAATCACTGCTTAATAGTTACTCTCAACGCAGATAGATATTGAAGTAGATGAGAATGAGAAAGGACTGTTGTTAGTCACTTAAGTGAACTGTAACAGTCCTTCTCTTACCCCTTGAAACTAGTGCTAATGAAAATAGGTACTGGCCGGTGTTAAATCTAGGAATTCAGCTTCAGTAAACATGGCGTCGCTGTCAAAGGTAACAACCTGAATGGACTCCCGGTTTTGAGTCGGATTGTCAGTTTTCAGGCTACCCAAATCAGCTACTGCTTGCATTGCAGATTCGTCTAAATCAAGAAAACAACCAAAACCAGCTTCATCGAAAATTTCACGTACCACTTCTTTAGAACGTCGATTGTTAGTTTCATTAAAGAGCTCCAACAGCTTCTTCAAAGAAATACCATCACAATCTATCACTAGGCCCGCCCGTTCAAACGTTTCAAGTTCGCCAAGCTCTACGACCAATTCTGTGAGATTTTCTGTTATTTTCATTCTTCACACCAATTTTGACTACTTAACTACTCCTAACTAAAACTATCAGAAGGGTCTCCTTTACCGCCTGTCTGCTCTTTTAATGTTGATCAAAGTTCTTTGATTCAAACATCAAATGCCCTATGAATTTGATGCTTATACATTAAATATGTTTCGCAAGCTTAACAAGGGACTATGGTCCAAGAACCCTTGGGCTAAAGTGCCCAAAACACCTCAAATAGGTCTAAATTATTGTTTTTTAACATTTTAACGTATGATTTATCAGACAAAGGTGATCACCCAAGTCTGTTATCCATACTTTTACGAAACGCCGTGGGAGAAACACCAAAATGATTTTGAAACGCGGCATTAAACGACGATATGGATCGAAACCCCACATCAAGGGCTACGGTCAGAACAGGCAGTTTAATATTATTTTTAAGTTGTTCACCTGCTTCTTCGACTCGATAACGATTCACAAACTGATTGAAATTTCGGTAACCAAGATTTCGATTAATCTTCTTTCTAAGTTGATACTCTGGCATCCCCAGTTTGCTCGCCAATTTGCCAATGCGCAAATCATGATCAGCGTATAAGCGCTCCTTCACCATGCGTGTGAGCATCTGCTTGGTTTCAGCGTCTTGCGTTTCTTGTTTTAAGCTCAACGGCTCTCCGACCAAAACAAAGCGAGGGTTATAGCGCAGAAATAAAAGGTTAATTGCTAACGTAAGCGAAAATACGACTAACAAGCTTGGTAGTTCCACTATATGCGGTACGTCGTAAGAGGTAACGATGTGAGAAAAATCTATCAAGAAAGCCACTAAGGAGATGCTACCGATAAGCCACCAACGCAATTTAACTCGTAACTCAACCAAATCAAAATCCCGGCCTTTCCAAAGCAAAAACATCGCGACCAACAAAATCGCCAGCCGCTTGGCAACACACAATCTGTGAATCTCCGGCGGGAGTTCACCAAACAGCACCCAACTCACATGTGTAGCAACTTCCGCAATAACATCTAGCGTAATAAGCGTAAGCATCCACACTGGAACCGTACGGCGCTCATCAAAGACGACGCGAGTAAGTAGTAGAATCGCGCACGGCACCAAACTCGCCATGGTCCAAAGAATGGCAGCTACGACCATATGAGATTCAACCAAAGCGACGGGAGCAAGCAAATAAGCAATGCCTCCAATAACGAGAGATATGCCTGTGCATTTAACTCGGACCGGATTACGCGAAAAGGCAATTGCTAGCAAAAAGTAGATAAGTTGCGAGAGAGCCAAAAAACGGATGGCAAATATCAAAGTTTCCATAAATGGTGAAATGGCCGATCACATCGGCTAATACAGCTAAAGAAAGGAGCTCGCTAATTTCAACCGAAAAACTGAAATTGCGCTACCAAATTTATAAGTATCTATGACTAATTCTTTGAATTTGCACTTAAAGGACTAAAACGGTTGCCTATCGGCGCGGAAAAGCCAACATCCAACGAGAGAATTTCATACATACCCACACTATAGATAGGCAATCATGGCATTCCAGGAATCTAATCCGGTGTTTAGGCCATTTAATTTTCCTAGCGCCATTATCCTGAGATAAGATAATGACTACGATTGTCTAACAAGCAAACTAACTGTGAGCCTATGACGATAGAATCTATTATTCCTGAACAGTTGGATCAACCCGGCACGCATGTGCTGGTTATTGGCGTGAGTCAATATCGCCATTTTGAGGGCGGGACGGCTCCAACCACCAATGGCACGTCTTTGCGCATGAAACAGCTCTCAGCCGCAGCGCGATCCGCCTCTGAATTCGCGGCATGGATGCTGAATGAATATAACCACTCCGAAAGCAAACTGAGTAGCTTAAGAGTTCTTCTATCTCCATCCGATGGAGAAACGTTAAATAGTGATATTAACGGCTTATTGGACGGCGACTCAAGCGCAACGCTTGCCAATGCTGAATCTGCGCTGCTCGGGTTTAGAAAAGCCTGCAATGCCCACAAAGAAAATGTCGCGATTGTTTACGTCGCTGGCCATGGCGTACAACTCACGGGCAAGGGTTCGGTGTTGCTGCTGGAGGATTGCGCGTCAGACGATCACATTAATATATTAAAGGGCGCGCTCGATATGGCCGGTATCCACGCTGGTTTCGATCATACGAATACGGCGCAAACTCAATTTTGGTTTGTTGATGCCTGTCGCCAGAAGCCTGCGGTTGCCAGGCGTTTTGAAGAAATGGAGGGCGGGCTTAGCTTAGATGAACCACTTGGTTTCGCACAATCTAATCCGATGTTTCTGGCCGCAGCAACTGGCACAGAAGCCTACGCCCGAATTCAGGGAGTCACCCTATTTAATGAAGCCTTACTGTGGAGCTTGCGCGGCAACAATGCGAGTGCGCCTGAAGAAGACTTCTCCAACTTTTGGCATGTATCCGTACAGGGGTTGGTTAAACGCCTAGGCTTCCGAGTTCAAGCATTAGCTGAGGCCGAAAATGCCGAACAAACAGTAAGCCTTGACGGAAATCCAATCGACGCGGTACTGCACGAGTATGAAGCACCGCCAAGCGTGGATTTACAAATCGACATACTACCTGAAACGGCTGCCGCTAGCTGCAAAGGGAGCCTACGCCATGACGTGCACGGCATACTTGTTAACGAACAAAACTCATGGCCAATTGAGGGCAGTTTTGAAGCGGGTCTGTATGAAATTCAGGTGACATCGACTGATGAGTTTAAAAGCCCAACCAAATTTGTCAGTCTAACGCCGCCTGATGAAAACCCACGGATAGATGTAACGCCATGACAAATCGAGATCAAACAAGCCAAGATGGCAGTATTGAACAAGGAACCCTAGACATCCGAATTGACTCCGATTCAATGTACTTCAAAAACAACATTCCCGTTCGTATTCGAGACAACCGCATGCGTGTTCTCAACGTGCCCCGCCAACAGCGAAAATTCAATCTTACTCCTGGTGTGTACCAAGTTAGTGCTGTTCTTGAAGATGGCCAAGAACACAAACATGTGATCCGAGTAGTTAGTGGGGAAACCGCAAGTGTTGAAATGCGCTCTGAAAGTGAAACAACACCAGTAAAAAGGCCGGTTGAACTATCAAGCCGTTCACTAAAGACAAGTGGCCCACCGCGCTATACAAAAAGAAACGAATCGTCTACCTCTAGAGGCATCCCGATGTCCTCCGGTGCAGATGAGCAAAGCGAGGCAATGGAACAAGCACGAGGACCTAATCGTGAATCAACTTCACGCGGCGACGGAGCACCGCGAAGCAACGACGTTAATAGTAGCAGACTTATTCAATTGTCAGGATCTCATCGCTTAGATGATCATGAAAACCCATGGATGCTTAAATGCGACGATGGCATTACTGAAGTACCAACCGCCATCATAGAGGTTGCCTCCCCCGCTGGGCCACACCGCTACACCATCAGCCTACCAACCAGCCCGCATGACACAGACAATTATAATTCCTGCGTTGTGGTAATTGAGGAACGTTATGCAAAACCCTACCCTGCCGCCTGGATCTCACCAAGTCGAACAGTGGCCAACGCACTCCAAAACATGTTAGCCGCGAATGAACTGCACAGTGCTAAGGATTTCGCAGATAACGCGACGGAATTATTGCGTTCGAAATATCAAGACCCAACCGGTGCCACACTCGGTGCTTTGGTCATGCATAAGTTTGGCATTCTTGAAGAAAAACAAGCTTGGTTAGAAAACTTGGCGAGAGACTTCGATTGGATTCCAGATGCAAAAATTTTGTTCGCCAGTACCTTGGCCCGCAGTCTAGATCAAAATGAAGAGACTAAATCACGCGCTTTCAAGCTCGCAATTGAATCCAGTAAACAACGTATTTTGTACACCGAGTGCTTTTCGATTTTACTGGACCTGCTTCGGCGCTGGCCTGATAAGCTTAACGACACAGAGCGAAGAGAAGCCGTCGCGAACTTAGCCAGCCAGGCACCCTACATCGACTGGAATTCTATTTGCATGAGTCAACACACTGAGGACGACCATAATGTTTAGCATTACATCTTTACCTGCGAAGGAAGGCGACGCTCTGTGGGTTAAATGGGGGGACGAAGCAAACCCTCGCAATATGATCGTCGATATGGGCACTGAGGCTATCGGAAAAAAAATTCGAGCTCAGCTAGAAGCACTACCTGAAGACCAAAGAGTGATCGAGTTGCTGGTGATTTCGCATGTTGACAGAGACCACATCGGCGGAGTCTTGACTTGCCTAGCGGAAGCGGACCCTTTACCAGGCTTGAGAATCAAAGACATTTGGTTTAATGGTTTCACTCATTTATCTGGAGGCAAAATCGAAACCAACCCAAGCGGAATTGAATCCATGGGAGCGGCACAAGGCGAACGGCTTAGTAAATGGCTACGTACACAGGCTTGGAACAAAGCATTTGCTGGTCATTCAGTGGAACGGAAAGAAGATGAAGTTACGCGCGTTGAGCTGATCGACGGCCTAAGCTTAACGGTACTCGGCCCAACTCGAAAACGACTCGAAGATTTCATCGAAACTTGGGAAGAGGAAGTTCATGAAGCGATAGAAAAAGGTAGCCTAGACGCTGACGATGTTTCAGATGGTCTGGCTCCGTCGGGATTAGAATCAATGGGTTCCAATGAGCCACCAATTCTAGAGTTCGAAGATGAATTAGAACTTTTGGCCGAGACTAAAAAGGGTAAAGACAAAAGCCATGCCAATGGCAGCAGCATTTCTTTACTGCTGGAGCGCGGCGACACCAAAGCGGTGTTGTCGGGCGACGCATTTTCCAGCGATCTTATTGACGCTTTAACACAACTGAATGACACCGGCGAACGTACCCGCATCAACCTTTTTAAGTTACCACACCACGGCAGCCGTAATAATGTTCACAGAGAATTGATCGAACTAGTGGATTGCGATCGATGGCTTATCTCAAGTGACGGAACACGCTTTCGTCACCCTGATGCCGAGGCAATCGCGCGAATCATCAGTTTCAGTACCGAGCCAACGCCTCTGCTCAGCTTTAATGTACCAAGCAAATTCAATGGATGGTGGAATAACCAAGACTGGATTGAAATGTATGATTACAAAGTGGAATACGGTGATACTGAAGCTGGTATTACGATTGATCTGGAATAAGCAACACTTGGGCGGCGTTACCATACCTTGACGCTCCTTTTTCGGCCAAGCGTATCAAGCCCGATACTATAAAAACCCGCGCCCAGCTCGCCTTTTCGTGTTTGCTTTGTGCACCGTTGGTTTCACGCCCAAAATATCTCGATTGATATATGATCTTTGTAATGAACGAAAAGTTGTTTAGCCACATTTACCATGCCCTTTGAACTAAAACACTCTTCACTCAAAGCCTTTCTTGTTCCAAACCACACACAGGTGTCGGTCAAACTACGCGGTGAGGAACAAGCTATGGAGGAGTGGGAATACCGCGGGTTTGATGATGAACAGATGTTTATTCTGGTAACCAAAGGAAACCTTTCCCGCTGGTTACCAGTATCAGCAATTTCGTATATCGAACAAATACGATCTGAATCCGACTGACCTAGCTACGATCACAATAACCGTTTTGGGTGATGATCGTTTGTGGATATAGCTCGAAAAAAACAAGGAGGAGCACAGCGAAAGAAACCTCGATACTTACTTACCTTTTGACTTTGCCGCTCTTAACGCAGCATCAAATGCAAGGTTAGCCCAAAGCTTCGCTTCATCAGCGTCGTCGTAAATCTCCTCAGGGGCTAGAAAATACGACATCTTGAATGCCTTGCCGTTCTTCATATATTCAAAAGGAGTTAGGCCTCGCTCTAAGAACTTAGCTTCCGAATGTTTGTCTACCTTTAAATACAGCTCGTCATCCGCTATAAGCCCAAACATTAGATCATTGTGATAAATGCCATGCCCACCGAACATCTTGCGAGACCGGATTGAACCAAATTCGATAAACACTTCGTGTAGGTAATCTACAAATTCACTCATAGTTTATTACATTAACAAAAAAGCCACCCGAAGGTCATTGCTGTCCCACAGTTCGCCTTAAGTAAAAAAGCCTGAACCCAACTGGTTATAATGATTCTGCGAAGAAAACATGATAACTACGAGGATTCAGGCTTTGTCACATAATAATACGGCATTTCATCAGCTCCTTTCACCTC